>JALZND010000629.1 GCA_030857845.1 Bacteroidota bacterium
CCCTAAAGCTCCACCAGAAGCGCCCTCCCCTATTATTATGCAGATTACAGGTACCTTCAACATGAACATTTCCTTAAGATTCCGGGCTATAGCTTCTCCCTGTCCTCTTTCTTCGGCTTCAATTCCAGGAAAGGCACCGGGCGTATCAATTAAGGTAACTATAGGCTTATTAAACTTTTCAGCCATTTTCATCAGCCTTAAGGCTTTTCTATACCCTTCAGGATTGGCCATACCAAAATTTCGCATTTGCCTTTGCTTGGTATTTCTTCCTTTCTGATGTCCAATGATCATTACTGTTTCACCGTCCAGCTTGCAAAGTCCGCCTACCATAGCTTTATCGTCCGCAACAGATCTGTCACCATGTATCTCTATGAACTCTGTGGACATCACTTCAATATAATCCAGGGTATAAGGCCTCTCGGCATGCCTGGAAAGTTGTACTTTCTGCCATCTGGTAAGATTGCTATAAGTTTCAACCTTAAGTGCTTTAATTTTTTCTTCAAGCGATTTAACTGCCACATCTACATCCACATTACTTACTACTGCAAGCTGCTTCATATCTGCTAATTTGGCTTCTAAATCTGCTATAGGTTTTTCAAATTCCAAAAGCATTATTATTTTTAAATTTTCTAGTACAAAGTTAGAATATTAATTTAATTAATTGGTAGAAGGAGCTAAAGCTTTTTCTTCAGAAATAGGAAAGTACAATACCTTGTGAATCCTGTTTAGTCTGATTGGGTCAAATTTTATAATTTTTCTATCATAAGTCATCAATCCGTTTACTTCTCCTTCTACATCAGTAGTTTGTGTATAAATGGCTGCAGATAATCCATTATGAATTAATTCTGGAATCTGCGAGATAAGAGAAGTATATGCCTGGGTAAGCTCGATAATATTATTGTATTTTTTATATCCCCAATTCTTATCTTTTTGCCATAAATGACCCTCCATCGGCAATCCTAATCCACCGAATTCTCCTAAAACCAAGGCCTGGTGTTCTCTTGCCGGAGGCATAGCAGGCCCAGGATATTGATGATGATCTATAGTATGGCCACTCATAAAATGATTGCCTCCACTGGGGCCATTCACCAGCCTTGTCGGATCATAATTAATGGTCCAGTTCAGTAATTTTTCTGTATTGTATTGTCCCCAGCCTTCATTAAAAGGCACCCACATAACGATAGAAGGAAAGTTAAAATTCGCATCAATCATAGCTTTTAATTCCCGTTCATAAATTTCAGCTGACTCTGCAGAACGCATCATCTCCTTCCCGTCAATGCCACTTGGCCCCTCCCAGGGAGCACTTTCATCACCATTGGGCATATCCTGCCATACAAGCATCCCTAATCTATCGCAGTGATGGTACCACCTGGCTGGCTCTACCTTTACATGTTTTCTTATCATGTTAAAGCCTAGCTTTTTTGTTGTTTCAATATCAAATAGCAAAGCCGCATCGGTTGGAGCGGTATATAAACCATCAGGCCACCAACCCTGGTCTAAAGTACCGAACTGGAATTGAAACTTATTATTCAATGTAAGCCGCAATATCCCTTCCTTATCCCGCTTCATAGAAATTTTTCTCATGCCAAAATAAGATTGTATGGCATCAATAGCTTCTCCTCCTCTCACCAGCTCTATTTTCATATCATATAGAAAAGGTGATTCCGCTGACCATAATTTTGCATTTTTTATCTGTAAAATATTGAGATCTTCAAAAGATCTCGTATCAGTTGCTACCATATTATCCCCATCATAAGCTGTTATTCTTATCTTATCACCTTTCTGCTGCCCATTCATATCTACTTTCACTGCTAAAGTTTTTTTATCAATATCCGGGTAGCATTTAAAAGCAGTTATATAACTCATCGGAACAGGCTCTAACCAAACCGTTTGCCATATACCACTCACAGGAGTATACCAAATTCCCTCGGGGTTCACTACTTGTTTCCCCCTGGGCTGAGGGCCTTCAGAAGTTGGGTCCCATACCGAAATAGTTAGTTCCTGCATATCACCCTCAACCAAAAGGTCGGAGATATCGAAAAAGAAGGGATCATATCCTCCATGGTGCCGGCCTGCTTCTTTTCCATTCACATATACTATAG
>JALZND010000630.1 GCA_030857845.1 Bacteroidota bacterium
GTCTAATGGCGGGTTACGGGGCATTTTGGAGCTGATCTCCAAAAAAACCAAAGCTTCCTACCGGTGATTAATGAATAAAAAAGCCCTACATCCAGTAAGGCCTTCCGTTAACATCCTTAAGAAGAAAACTAAACCCGCTGCACATTCACAGCGTTCAGTCCTTTTTTCCCTTCTTGCAGGTCAAAAGAAACTTTGTCGTTTTCTCTAATCTCGTGGATTAATCCGGATGCGTGGACGAAATATTCCTGATCTGAATTATCCTCTTTAATAAAACCAAACCCTTTCAGGTCGTTAAAAAATTTTACTGTTCCGTTATTCATTCTTTTTTAATTTGTTCTATCCCTATTACATATTTATAAGTATATATGTTCCTTATTTTTTACAAGGTACGATAAAAAAGTGATAATTAGGCAAATGGGAGGTTGAAACCGGATAAATTACTTTTAGCTGCTCCTAATAACCTGTGAGAAAGGGAAGTAAGGGAGCTTTTCCGACTTTTGAAAAACCAGCCGCTAAGGAGGCGGTTTTATTCAAATCGAGACATTTCTGTTTACAAGGAGTCGAGAAGTGAACAGTAAGGGAGGAGTATACAGGAAGGTAGAGAAGAAATCTTTGGAAAAGCTCTTACAGGAGTAGCTTCCGTTCACCAGTCTATCATGGAAGCGGTTATTTTGCGGATCATCTTCTGGTGAATGCCTGCTATAAGCACCTGCACCTTCTCGTCAGTTTTTGCATAAATCTGCATCCGGGGGTGCAAGTGCCGGTGCTCAAAAGCCAAAGGCTTGCTTTCCGGATGGTAAAAAAAGAAATTTGTTATGGTGTAGCGGTACTTCCCATCTTTTACCGAAAGGACCAGGGTGTAGGCCGCACGACAACTTCCCATGTTGATTTTCAGGGGCAGGTAAGCCTGAATGTGGAGCTCACCGTTCTCCTTGTGCTCGCTCATGGTCACTTTATCGTCATAGCCATACTGCAAATCAAACCATTTCCGGGCCCGGTCATATAATTCATCTTTGGGGGTGCCGTCCACTTCCGTTATTTCCGAATAGGCTATCTTGTGGGTGGAGGGATCGATGCGATAGATTTGACACCAGCCCAGGAACGGCATTAGGAGGAGGAGGAGAAAAAATAATGTTTTCATAGGAGTAGTTTAAGGGTTAAAGCAAGTGTATGGTAAAAGAGCAACAGATAAATCTTTAATTACAGAAACAAACAAACTCACCTAATTTGTCCGCTGCATTTCCTCTTCTGAGCAGGTTTTCCGCTGGCGCATTACTTTCATTTTCTGATTCCCTTACCCAGCTGAGCCTTCGAGAATACTGTAAGGAGAATTTGTCGGGATAATTTTTACAAGTTCAATTCCTGCATGATTAAAAAGAGCTTTGTATTCGTTGGCAGTGCGTTCTTGCCCGGGAAGCATGGCCAGCATCTGTAAGTAAAAAAACGACATTATTTGCCGGTTTTCTTTTTGTGAACCGGAATACACGATAGGAGGCAATTATGATCCTTCTGGTACCGAAGAAGCGGAATTACATCTCCTTATATCCGAATCTCCGCTCAGGGGCATTGTTCTCCTCGAGGAAAAAGGCAGGGGGAGTCAGGAGGGTGAACTCTTTAAAATCTCGTACCAGATGCTGATAATCGTAGTACCCCAAATCCAAAGCAATACTCAGCCAGTCTTTGTGCGGCTGGAGTTGTTTGCGTATCATGGCCTGGTGAAACTGGGTAAGACGTGCAAACATTTTGGGGCTTACCCCCATCCGTTCTACAAACTTTAAGTAAAACTGTTTCGAGCTGAGACAGGCTTCAGAGGCCAGCCAGTCAAAAGATGGATACTTAGGATTGTTCAACAGGTACAGGCTTACCTTATCTATGGGCTTTTTTTCGTATTTCACCCGGCGGATCAGAAAATACAGGAATTCCTCCACGATGTTAATCATTTCCAGGTGGCTGCCGCTGCTGCTCAACCGCTCATTCACCAAGTTGATTTCACCTGAAAAAACCGCTTCTGCATCGATAAATGTATCTGTTAGTTCTTTTGCCGGAATGCCTGTTAGCCGGAAGAGGGCCCCCGGCTGGAACACTATCTGGA
>JALZND010000631.1 GCA_030857845.1 Bacteroidota bacterium
GTGTTTGAGTTTGATAATATTACCGGAACCTTTACAGAAAAGTTTGAGCTTAGCCATCCTGGATATAATGTTCGCTATCCTCACGGAAATGAATTTTCTCCAAACAGTAAAAATTTAATTGTTGTAAGGGACAGTACTTTTATTAATTCATCGAAAAAAAATACTGTTAATTCCCAAGTACTAAAATTCGATGTTACCGTTCCTGATAATGAAGCCTTTAAAAAATCAAAAATTAAAATTGTTGAACTTTATACAGATCAAAACAGTAATGGGTCTTTTGGTCATATGCAATCAACACCTGATGGTAGAATATTAATCGGAAGACCCTTATTGAACTATTTATCTGCTTTAAATTCTCCAAATTCCAATGAAATACTGGAGTTTGAGGAACAAGCCATTCGTTTTGATTCCTATCCTGGGAATTTTCCTGCCTTTCCATCATTTTTTTTTAAAGAAGGGGGATATGTAGCTCCCCAGGATGATCTTTTGGACATTAAAGTTTGTCCTGGTGAGCCTGTTACTTTAAATTCAGTTCATATATTCCCTGATTATATCTATGAATGGAAAAATATTAAAACCAATGAAATATTTGAAGGAATGAATCCGGTTTTAACTATTCCAACCAATTTATTTGAACAGGATACCTCTCTTTATGAACTGAAAATGACAGACCCAACCGGTTGTAGCATATTTGATGTTGTGGGTATAATAACTTTGAAATCTCCAAAGTATGAAATTATAGGAAGCAAATCTGTATGTCCCGGAATAACAGAAGTGGCTTATTCGGTTGAAAATGCAATTGAGGGTATTTCATTTGATTGGAGCATAACTGGAGGCGAAATTGTGGATGGACAAGGAACAGAAAAAATACTGGTAAATTGGGGTGGCCCCAATTTAAGTGCAATTGTTAATATAATTACCACAAACAAGAATGGTTGTAAAAATACTTCCAACTTCCCTGTCAAGGTATTCAAAGAGTTAGATACAGAAAAACCCAAAGGGGTAGATACCTTAAGCTGCGATATATACACTTACGATTACAGCACCTTTGCAACTAATGGTTCTCATTATAACTGGCATATTATCAATGGAGAAATACTTAAAGGACAAGGAAGCGATAAGGTCCAGGTGGCTTGGAATATAGAAAGTGAGAGAGGTTATTTATGGATAGAAGAAAGTGTAGATACAAACCTTGAAATTTGTTTTGGGCGTTCCGATACCTTAATGGTAATAAATCCCAAAGCAAAAGGAAATCAACAAATTGATATACATTATGTTACAGCGGTTCGCAACCAGCCGGAAATAATCCAGCTTAACTATAGCCTAAAATATCATGAATTTTTTGAAGATTTCGTTACCATATATCATAAAGAGGCAATTGATCCCACTGATGATTGGAAGGAAGTGACAACAACAAGTTCAAAAGGAAATGAAGTAGTGTTTTCAGAACCCTTGAGCCCGGAAATAATCTATGATTATAAAATTGTGGGGAAATCAATTTGTGGGGATATTGTCTCCTCCACCATTCACAATAATATAGTCCTGAAAGGAAGTATTATTGAAGAAAGTCAACAAATTGGCCTTGATTGGAATCCTTATGCAGGATGGACAAAAGATGTGAATAAGTATGAAATATACAGGAAGCTTGACGCTCAGGAAGAATTTACATTTATACAGTCCTCAGGCAATTTGAATGTCATTTTCCTGGAAAATCTTTCCGATGGTTTTGATCAATGTTTTTATATCAAAGCACTATCAAATGATCATGATGATTATTATTCCTTATCAAATGAAATCTGCCTTTCATATGACCATCCATTATTTATTCCTAATGTAATTACTCCTAATGGTGATGGGATAAATGATTCTTTTATAATAGATAAAATTTCTTTGTTTCCGGAAAATGAAATCGCAATCATTAACAGGTTAGGAAAAAAGGTTTACCAGGAAAAAAATTATCGCAATCAATGGGACGCACAAGATCTGCCCACAGGAGTTTATTATTACTATTTAATCACCCAAAGAAATAAAAAAGAATATAAGGGTTATATCCATGTTCTTAGGTAGGAGAAATTCAAAACTATACCAAGT
>JALZND010000632.1 GCA_030857845.1 Bacteroidota bacterium
GTATAAAGCCATCCTTGTCTATTAAATATCCTGAAAGGAGTGGGTTTGCTACGCCTCCAATCTGTCTTTCTGATTCTGCAAAGAAATTATATTCAGTGGTTGTCAATGTTGTCACTTTTACAGAAACAATATCTTCTGGCTTGAGTCTATATTCAAAATCCTTTAGCTGGAAGCCTTCCACCACAACACCCGTTCTGGCATCTTTGATTCCTCTATCGTCTTGTAAATAAACGACTTTGGCTCTTGGCACACATGAAAAGATTAAAATTACGAATGCTGGATAAAGCAGAAAATACTTTTTCATTGTTTAGTTTTATATTTATTAAAATAGGTTTAGAAAAAAAGTTGAAGACTATTTAACAATTATTGACTGGCAAAGATAAAACTTAAAACCGGATGTTGAAATATTTATTTACTTGTTCTTATATGCACACCCTTCATAAGTCAAATTATTTAAAAAAATAGTATAATATTGTGCTGCCGCATCAAATAGCACAGCGTTTTTATAATCTCTTTTAAAAGAATGTTTATTGATTCTTTGCGATTATTTAGTTAAGTAGGTTTGTGAATTTTCTCCCTAAAAGCCATGATTCTTTAATCATTTCCACAAAAGATTTCATTTCATTTAGTGGTATCATATTGGGTCCGTCACTTAACGCTGCGGAAGGTTTTGGGTGTGTTTCAACAAAAAAGCCATCAACTCCCACTGCTGCTGCGCCCCTTGCAAGATATGGTGCGAATTGCCTTTGACCACCAGAGGTTCCTCCTGCCCCACCAGGCTGCTGAACACTATGGGTAACATCAAAAATAACCGGGCTGAACTGGCGCATGATTGGTAAACTGCGCATATCTACAACCAGGTTATGGTACCCAAAGCTTACACCTCTTTCGGTTAAGCACGCATTTTCATTACCTGTACTCTTAATTTTTTCAATTGCGTATTTCATATCTTCAGGGGCCATGAATTGTCCCCTTTTAATATTTACTGCCTTTCCTGAATTTCCAGCGGCCAAAAATAGGACAGTCTGCCTGCACAAAAATGCCGCGATTTGTAAAACATCCACCACCAAAGCTACTTCTTCAACCTGCTCCGACACAAGTACGTCAGTAATTAAAGGAAGTTTTAATTCTTCTCCAATACGTTTCAAAATTTCAAGGCCTGTTTCCATGCCAAGGCTCCTGAACGAATTTGAAGATGTTCTGTTAGCTTTATCATAAGAGGCTTTAAATATATAGGAAACGTCCAGTTCTTCACATATCTGCTTCATTATGCTGGCAACCTCAAGGCATAGTTCATAGCTTTCCACTACACAGGGGCCAGCTATCAAAATCATCTTGTTTCCTCCCAGGTTTATATTTGGGGCGAGGGAAATACTGTTTTTAAAAATATCCATTGATAACAAATAAAAATTATTACAAATTCGGTTTATCAGCTTTGTAAAAATTAATAATAGCTTCCATTTTACTTTGTGAAGCCAAAATAAAATCTGCGGATTCACGAAGTACGCCGCACCCTCCTTTTGCTAAAGTTTTTAAACTTACATGATCGAATATATATGGCAGTGCGTCTGAAGGTGCAATGCCGAGGCCGCAGTGAGAAAAAATTGGGATATCAATAATGTCATCGCCAATGTATGCTATTTGTTCATCACTAAGGTTGTGTTTTTCTTGGATTTCGAGGTAAACCTCAAGCTTATTTTTTACACCATGATAATGGAAATCGAAATTCAATTCCTTGCACCTGAATTTTACTACCTCAGATTCACGCCCGGTTATAGCCCCAACCAAAATTCCAGACCTTTTCAGGTGGCTTATAATCTGGCCGTCTTTTACATTAAACCTCTTAAATTCATTGCCATTATTATCGTAAATAATCCCACCATCCGTTAAAACGCCATCTACATCACATATTATCGCCTTAATATGTTTGGCTTTTTCAATCTGGCTGGATGTATACTGTTTTAAAATAGATTCCATTGATGCTATCCTATAATGTTTAACTAAATAAAATCACCCCTAAAACAACCGAAATCTTCTGAATTATTAAATTCCATGAGCTCCTGAACTCCAACCTCCATAAACT
>JALZND010000013.1:0-7801 GCA_030857845.1 Bacteroidota bacterium
ATCAATCATTTTAAAATATTTTCCGGATCTCACTGAGTGTCAAATCCATCAATTTAAAAGTTTAGGTCCGTTATATGAGGAATGGAATGCAAAGATCAATGTTATATCCAGAAAAGATATGGAGGGTTTGTACCTAAAGCATATTTTACATTCATTGGCTATTGCCAAAATAATAAGTTTTAAACCTGCCACAGATATTCTTGATGTGGGAACAGGAGGAGGATTTCCTGGTATCCCATTGGCTATATTATTTCCCGAAAGTAATTTTCACCTTATTGATTCAATAGGAAAAAAAATTGTCGTTGTGCAGCAAATTGTTGATGCATTGAGATTAACAAATGTGAAAGCAGAAAAAATAAGGGCTGAACAGCTGCAAAATAAATATGATTTTATTTTAAGTAGGGCCGTAACAAGGCTTTCTCCCTTTTATCAATGGGTAAGGCATAGGTTAAAAAAGGAATATTTTAACAAGAGAAAAAACGGACTTTTGTTGTTGAAAGGAGGAGACCTTCAGGAAGAGCTTCAGGAAGCAAAATTAAAGTTCAAGATTTTCCCTATTCCTGAATTTTTTGAAGAAGAATTTTTCGATACAAAAGTTGTGGTGTACGTGCCATTTAATTAGGGTTTTTTTGTTTTATTCATTAATTAAATGTATAATTTTTGAATGATATCACAATTTTAAGTACATAAACACAATGTATTTGAACGGCAGAATATTCATATGATTTTTTTAATTTAGCATGAATTATGGCAATATAAAGTGTTCCATTTTATTGGACCTGAGTTGCTTATATTGCCCAAAATTATTTTCAAAAATCAATTTCAGCCATTATTTTTCATTCATTGAATTTTTTCGTGCGACTATTTTATGATAAAAAATAAAATACAAAAACTATAGATTTGTAGGTGTTCTGTTTATATTGGTATAAGGTTCTTGTGAGAATGAACCAAATCTGGATTTTATGGTTATCATTGAAATTCTTTGCTTAAAACTGCCTTTTGAAAAATACATTTAACATCCCCATTGTTCCAGAAAATGATGAGCAACGATTGAATGTGCTTAAGCGCTATGAAATCCTTGATACACCACCTGAGCAATCATTTAATAGGATTGCAGAGCTGGCAATCAAAATGTTCAAGGTCCCCATCGCGCTCGTTTCTTTGGTAGATAAAGAAAATGTATACTTTAAAGCAAATGTGGGCATGGGAAACATAAAAACCATAGACAGAGGCATTAGTCTTTGTTCTCTGGCCATTTTACGTGATACCCCAACGGTTTTTGAAAATTCAACAGAAGAACCTTGCCTTCTTGCAAATCCTTTGGTAACAGGTTCATTTGGATTGCGCTTTTATGCAGGTGCACCAATAGTTACTTCTGATGGTTTTAACATAGGCACCGTATGCATTGTAGATAAAATTCCGAGGGAATTTTCGGAAAATGACACATCCATGTTGCAAGACCTGGCAGGAATAGTGATGGACGAACTTGAAGTTAGGTTATCGGCTATTAAGGCTTTGAGGGCTAAAAGCGAAATTATGCACATTGCTGCACACGACCTCAAAAACCCCCTTTTCAATATTCAGGCTTTATGCGATATGTTATTTAGCGAAAAAAAAACTATCGATAAAGAAAAAGTTGGTGGGATGATAAAGGAATCATCAAGAAATATGGTTACGCTCATTGACCGGCTTGTTAAGCTTTCTGAAATTGAAAATACTCAATTTGCATTGGATCTTAAAATGGTAAATACTGCTGATATTGCCAAGGAAGTTGTAAGGGCAAATCAAATTGCAGCCCTAAATAAAAAGCAACATATAAATTTAAATGTGCAATCAGGTTGCCATTCCATTTTAGATAAGGGCTGGATCACTGAAGTTTTTGACAATTTAATCAATAATGCAATAAAATATTCGCCGCCTGAAAAAACTATAGAAGTTTTGTTAAAAACAGATGACACAGGCTTACATTTTGAGGTAATGGATGAAGGGCTTGGTTTTAGCGAAAAAGATAAGCTAGGTGTGTTTAAAACTTTTTCAAAGTTAAGCTCAAAACCTACTGGCGGTGAAACATCAACTGGTTTAGGTTTGTCAATTGTAAAAACATTGGTAGAATTACATAAAGGTACTGTCCAATTGGAAAGTGAAGGCAAGGGAAAAGGTAGCAGGTTTATTGTTAAAATCCCCGCCCAACTGGAAATAATTGAAGCTTAAATGTGGGGTCCGTATTAATATTGTCAACCCAACAGGTTTAAAAAAATACTTCATGCCAACCAAATAGAAACGGTAGTAACCAAAAAAATTACCGCCTTCTAATTTCTTACCAAGTATCTCTTTTCCCCTATGCCCATTTTAGCTATTTTTGGGTAAGCTAATATCTTGCTAAATCTCCGAGGTTAAATAATTTAAAAATTTCATATAAATATGCCACAGTTCAGCCACCTGCATTGCCATACACAATTTTCACTGCTTGATGGAGCTTCAAATATTACTGATATGATGAAGAAAGCCCAGGCAGATGGTATGCCTGCCGTAGCTTTGACCGATCATGGCAATATGTTTGGAGCTTTTAAATTTGTGGCCGAGGCCAATAAATACAATGTAAAGCCTATTGTAGGTTGTGAATTTTATGTAGTTAAGGACCGGCACAAGCGCCAATTTAGCAAAGAAGACAAAGACATCAGATACCATCAATTGCTTTTGGCAAAGGATGCAGAGGGTTATAAAAACCTTTCAAAGTTATGCTCCCTGGGATATATGGAGGGTCTTTATAGCAAATGGCCCCGTATTGACAAAGAGCTTGTTTTAAAATACCATAAAGGATTGATTGCAACAACTTGTTGTATCGGGGCCGAGGTGCCCCAGGTGATCCTGAACCATGGAGCTGATGCTGCCGAAGAAAACTTTAAATGGTGGCTTGATCTTTTTGGTGACGATTATTATATAGAGTTGCAGCGTCATAAGCTCAAAGAACAGGAAATTGTAAATGAAGCCCTTTTAAAATATGCAAAAAAATTCAATGTAAAGATTATAGCTTCCAATGATTCGCATTATATTGATCAGGAAGATTACAATTCACACGACATCCTGCTTTGTGTAAATACAGGAGAACTTCAAAACACGCCAGTTGGCGATGGGAGGGGTTTTAGGTTTGGTTTTCCCAACGACCAGTTCTATTTCAAGTCCCAAGCTGAAATGGCCGCCCTTTTCAAGGATTTGCCCCAGTCGCTTGAAAATACCCAAGAGATTGTTGACAAGATCAACACCCCCAAACTGCAAAGGGACATACTTCTGCCTAATTTCCCTTTACCTCCTGAGTTTGCAAACCTGGATGCCTACCTGCACCACCTTACTTTTGCAGGGGCGAAGGAAAGGTATAAGGAGATTGAATCGCACATTGAAGAGCGGCTAAACCATGAGCTGCATATTATCAAAACCATGGGTTTTGCAGGATATTTCCTCATTGTATCAGATTTTATCAAGGCTGGGCGGGATTTAGGCGTATTGGTAGGGCCCGGCAGGGGATCGGCGGCAGGTTCGGTTGTGGCATATTGTGTGGGCATCACCAATATTGACCCAATAAAATACAACCTGCTTTTCGAAAGGTTCCTCAATCCTGAGCGGGTTTCAATGCCCGATATTGACACGGATTTTGACGATGAAGGCCGGCAAAAGGTAATAGATTATGTGGTAGATAAATATGGCTACAACCAGGTAGCTCAAATCATCACTTATGGCACAATGGCTGCTAAATCGGCCATAAAAGATGTTTCAAGGGTAATGGACCTTCCATTGGCAGAAGCCAATGCCCTTGCCAAGCTTGTGCCGGAGCGACCTGGCATTACCCTCAAGGGTGCATATGGCGAGTCACCCGAGCTCGCTCTGATTAGGAAAGGCAGTGATGCAAAAGCAACTGTTCTGAAACTTGCCGAGAAATTAGAAGGTTCTGTAAGAAATTCAGGCATACACGCTTCGGCGGTAATTATTGCCCCTGACGATCTTACTGAATATATCCCTGTATCAACTTCCAAAGAGTCCAATTTATTGGTGACCCAGTTTGATGGTAAGGTGATTGAAAGTGCCGGCATGCTAAAGATGGATTTTTTAGGATTGAAGACATTAACCATCATCAAGTACGCCTTGCAAATGATTAAAAGGAACCAAGGGATCACAATTGATATTGACAACATTCCCTTAGAGGATGCAAAGACTTTTGAGCTTTATCAAAATGGCGATACAGTAGGTACTTTCCAGTTTGAATCAGATGGCATGCGCCAATGGCTGGTGAAATTAAAGCCTACCGATATAGAAGACCTTATTGCCATGAATGCACTTTATAGACCTGGTCCTATGCAGTTTATCCCTAACTTTATTGATAGGAAGCATGGCAGGGAGGTGGTAGAATATCCACACCCGCTCCTGGAGGGCATCCTTAAAAACTCCTATGGTATCATGGTTTATCAGGAGCAGATCATGCAAACTGCACAGATTATTGCCGGCTATTCACTTGGAGGAGCAGATTTGCTCCGAAGGGCCATGGGTAAAAAGGACAAGGAGAAAATGGCCAAGGAACGGGTGAAGTTTGTAGAAGGGGCTGGAAAGCTACACAGCATCCCAAAAGAAAAAGCCGAACAAATCTTTGATATCATGGAGAAGTTTGCGGAATATGGTTTTAACCGTTCGCATTCTGCCGCCTACTCGGTTGTAGCTTATCAAACAGGGTACCTAAAAGCTCATTTCCCCGCAGAATACCTGGCTGCCGTACTTACCCTGAACATGGGCAAAATAGAGAAAATAACCTTCTTTATGGATGAGTGCAAAAGGCAAAATATTAAGGTTTTGGGGCCAGACCTTAATGAAAGTAATATGTTTTTTGACGTGAATAAAAGGGGGCAAATCCGCTTTGGCCTGGGGGCAATAAAAGGAGCGGGAGAAGCAGCCATAGACGCAATTATTTCCGAAAGGGATAAGAGTGGGCCTTACAAAAACCTTTTTGATTTTTCAAAAAAGGTGAATCTAAGATGTGTCAATAAGAAAACTTTTGAAAGCTTTGCCATGGCAGGAGCTTTTGATTGTTTTCCGGAATTTCACCGTCGGCAATTTCTTTATGCACCTGATGGAGATACAAATTTGATTGAGAAATCAATAAAATATGGGAACAATACACAAAATGAGGCAAATGCTGCCCAGCAATCCTTATTTGGAGGAAGCTCTGGGGTTGATATTCCACTTCCCAAAGTATCGGATTGCGAGCCTTATGGGGAAATAGAAAAGTTACGATTAGAAAAAGAGGTCGTTGGTTTCTATATTTCTGGCCATCCCCTGGACCAGTTCATGGTGGAGATAGCAAATTTCTGCACCTGCACGGTGGATAATTTTGCAAACTTTAAGAATCAGACAATAACTATAGCCGGAATCATCACAAAGCTTGTAATAAGGCAAGGGAAAACAGGAAGGCCATTTGGTATATTTACAGTTGAAGATTATGCTTCATCGTTGGAAATGTTTATTTCTGGTGAGGAGCTCAGGAAAAATCAGCACATGCTTCATATCGGTGAGTTTGTGTATATAAAAGGAAAAGTGTGCGACAAATACAACCAGCCCGATGTTTTGGAATTTAGGCCTTTAACTATAGAGCTGCTAAGCGAAATCAGGAAAAAACTGAGTAAAGGGCTGTTGTTGAAAATTAAAGTAGAAGACCTGGATATTAACTTAATCGAAAGTATAGAAAGATTATCGACAGAAAACCCGGGCGATTGTTCCTTAAAATTAATGGTAGAAGACCATGAAGAAAATATTTTTGTGGAACTTTTGTCCAGGAAGTTTAAAATCAATCCTCATAATGAATTGATCAAAAAATTAGATGCACTGAAGAAAGTTGATTATAAAGTATTGAGCTAATGTTTTCATCTTAAGGCTTGATGATTCGGATAGGAAAATTTAAAATATTTTCTGTTTAATGCTTTTATAAATTTAATACCTGATCTTTTCAAAGATAGATTGTACAGGAACTTTTTTTCCCATAATTTCGTAGAAAAGATGTTTACAATTCATTTTTAAAATTATTAAGAACATGGCTAAAGCAATTGAAATTACAGACTCGAATTTTGCAGACATTATTTCGACAGACAAACCAGTACTAGTGGATTTTTGGGCAGAATGGTGCGGTCCTTGTAAAATGATCGGTCCTGTAGTAGAAGAGCTGGCTGGAGATTACGAAGGAAAAGCCGTAATTGGTAAAATTGATGTTGATTCTAACCCTAACATTTCTGCTAAATATGGAATTAGAAGCATCCCTACGCTTCTTGTTTTCAAAAATGGCGAGATTGTTGACAAACAGGTTGGTGCCGTCAATAAAAGCATATTAGCTAAAAAGCTTGATGCCCAGTTGGAGCAAGTTTAAGTACTATAACTACAGAAATAGACAAAGGGGAGCAAGTTGCTCCCCTTTTTAGTTTCTATGGCATATTCCGGAATATGGGCAATAGCTACATTTATATAAATCATTGGTTTGGTCAAAGGGAATGGAGGGATCATATATCTCTGATAGAAGATCCTGGAGAAGGGCTGTAAAAGGTTCCAAAAGAGGTTTTACATCATTAATAGGATCACTTCCTTTCAGCCCTTCTTTCTTTAATTTCAACCTAAAATCAAAGTTTTCCCCAAACATTTCTTTAATGTTAAAAATCGCCGGCATTATTTCATATTCAGCATGAGGATGTGCGGATTGAAAAAGTAAGCCATAAAGGAAAGTTTGAAAAGCTGCTTTATTTCTTTTGGTACTTTCGCGGTCGAATAAAGACTCAATGGTTTCGATTTCTTTTTTGTCACTTCCAGATTTGTAATCTATAACCCTTACCACTTCATCTTTTAGGTCAATCCTGTCGATCACCCCTTTTAACCCTACCAAAATGTTTTTGGAGTTGGAATAAACAGGTAAATTATAAATATATCCTGCTTTTTCATTGGCTTCAAGCCCTAGAATTTGAAAAGGGGCATATGTTTTATCAAAGGCTAAAATCCTCGCTACATATTTTTTAATGATTTCACTTACAATTATATCCGTGCCTTCAAAAATATAGGCATCTGTTGCGGAATTTGAAAAATATATAGAAAAAGCCTGAATGAGGGCATTGTTGACTTCTTTTGCAAGGTGCTCAAAATCTTCTTTATAGATCATCTTATCGTTCCGGGTGGCAATTATGTCACCATAGAGTTTTTCCATGATAAGGTGCAGAATATTTCCAAAAACCGCAGGGTCCACTTTTTCCTGAATAGCATCATTTTCTTTTAGCCCTAGAATATATCGATAATAAAATTTTAACCGGCAATCAAGATATATGCTCAATGCAGAAGGTGCCAATCTTTTTTGCGCTATTCCATCCACCAAAACATACTGAAAAAGTTTTTCTAAGACTTGGGGTGTTTTTTGAATGGTGATGGGAAGTTTTACTTCAGGCTTTATGGAATTTGATAAATCCGTATTGACGATATCATAATTGGATTCATAAATCAATTGAAATAAATACCGGCTCATTTCTCCATTTAAATTTGATCCGATCTCAGTATTATGGAACAAATAAATATTACTTGCCCTTTGTAACAGCCTGTAAAAAGTATAGGCATAATTTGCATCTTGCTGGTCGATGGTAGGCAGTCCAAATCCTTTTCTTAAATTGAAAGGAATATAAGAATTAGCCCCACTTTTGGCAGGAAAAGCCCCTTCGTTCATGGAAAGGATGAATACATTCTCAAAATCCAGGTTCCTGGTTTCCAGTGCCCCCATTATTTGAAGGCCCAGGAG
>JALZND010000013.1:7811-19035 GCA_030857845.1 Bacteroidota bacterium
TATTTTTTGATCTATAATGATCGCTTTCAGTCTGTTTAGTAATGCATAAAATTGGTAAATATATTCCTTTTCAAGTTCCTGGGCTTTTAAAGATCGCTCTTCCAGAAATGAAACATCATTTGCCTGACCCTGCTCCCTTTGGGATTCCTCTTTATTATTTCCTTCCATTGACTGGTTGAAAATTAAAATGATATCAATCAGGTAATCCAAAAGTTCCCGTGTGGACCTAACTTTTCTGAAGACCTTGCTGTAAAGGGCATCATTTTGCTTTAATAATGATGAAGGGACATAAATTATATTATTTTTTTCTATCTCAGCCACTACTTTTATTGATAAAGCACTGTTATACTGAAGAAACAGCGGGTGCTTTAATAAAGAAAGTAAGGATTTATGATGAAAATGAATTACTCCATTGGTAATGATGCTTTCTTGCTGCTGAAATGTCAATAAATGTTCGAAGAAGCTGTTTAGGGAAGTGTCTTTTAAAGGGTATCCCATTGTTACGTTTATATCGGCTATTGCTCCAGGCAAAGAATGTAAAACGGGGAATAAAAGAACTTCTTCCGGTAAAACTACTACTGTTTTAGTAAGATCATTTAAATTCCTGTTGTCAATAAGGTTGGCAAGTTTATCCCCCAATTTTTTTGCCTGCCCAACAGCCAATGGAACGCCTATAATTTCAATTTTTTTTTCTTTTCCTACTTGAAGCCTTACGGGTAAAGGGGTTGGGAAAAATTTGCCAAATATTTTATCTTTATAATACCTTCTTAAGAAAATACCAGCTTCAAGGTTTGGGTCTTCAATATACGACCGGTCAACATCCCAGACGATTTCTGCCTTATGATCATTTATAAAGTATTTGATAATTCTTTCTTCAGAAGTTGATAAAGAATTAAAGCCGGCAAAAATTATTTTTTTATTGTTTGGTATATGGTACCCTGAGGCTGTTTTTTCTGCAATAGCCCTATATATAAGACCTTCATAAGCAATATTCTCCTTTGCCAATCTTTCCCGAAAATTTTTGTAGATTTTTGGAAGTAGTTCCCATATTGTTAAAAAGCCTTGCTGCTGTGATGAAGGATTTGCACCAAAGCTAGACCAAAAAGACTTTATTACAGCTATTTGTTCTTTCGTGAGGTAGTCAAACCTTGCTTCTAATTCTTTTAGCTCCTTGATGGAAGTAAATAAGTGATCAGAATTTATGAGGTATTTATCTATATCGTCAAAATCCTTGAGCATGATTTCACCCCAGGAATAGAACCTGTCAAAGCTTTCAACCTTAGGATTTACTTTAAGGTATTCATCATAAAGTAAAAATATTAAGGTAAGGTTATCAGCAATTTGAAGTTCAGAGTATCCATTGATGAAATCTTCCATACTTACAATGCCAGGTGCCCAGACTGGGGAATGAATAACTTCAGAAAGGTGCTTCCTGAAAAATAATCCGGCCCTTCTGTTTGGGAAAACCAAGGTAATATCAGATAAACCAGCCTGGTACTGATTGTAAAGTTGTATGGCAAGTTCTTTTAAAAAAGAATTCATTGGTAATTTTTATGTGTTTGCTTTATTTAAACTACTTTTTCAACAACACCGCTTGCCAGGTAAACCAGATAACCTTGTACAGGATTGTAGTTCATTTCCTTTAATAAAAGCGCATAATCAAAGATTTGCTGCTTGTGGGATTCAAATGGTTTTCCAGATTTGAAATCTACCACTATGGCTTCATTTTCTTTTATCATTACCCTATCAAACCGTTTGATGTCGCCAGTGTTGGGAAGTACCGGTGCTTCTGTTTTTACTTCCCACACATCTGTAAACCAGGCGTGCACCACCGGATTCATCATGATTCCATTGATTTGTTCAAGGAGAATATTGAAATCTTCTTGGTCAATTTCACCTTTAAAATACAAATCGTTCAATACACCTTCTACCTGGGCTGAGGTTTTAATCCTAGAAAGTACTTTGTGCATTAAATTGCCATAATTGATCTTTTTAATGCTTTCAGTGGAAAAGAATTCCCTTGTCCTGGTTTTTATGCTCAGCCGGTTTCGCCAAGGTTCTGAAATGTATGAACCTATATTTTTTGATATCACCTTGCCCATGCCTGGCTCAGTTTTGCATTTAAAATCAGGGTCCCCTAATTCAAAAACTGCTTGTTCAGTTTTCCAAAAATGGTTTAAGTTTGAAAACACCTGTTCTTCTTTTGATTTAATTTGGACTTTGTCTTCCAGGAAGCCATGGCTGAAAATATAATACAACAAAGATGACATGCACTTTACTTTTACCGGACCTTTTTCAATATTTGGTTTTTCTCCAAATGCATAAAGCGATTCTTCGGCACGGGTAAATGCCACATAAAGGATGTTGAGGTAATCAAGCTGTGCTTTCACCATTTCTTCAAAAAAAGCTTTTTGATAAATGGTTTGTTCTAAATCTTTAGAATAGTTCAGGGGCAGGTATCGGATATCATTAAAGGGCGATATGTTGGAATCACACCATAAAATTTGTGTAAACCTTGTATTATGGTCCGTTTTCCAATCGCAGAATGGAACAATTACATTTTTAAACTGAAGGCCTTTTGATTTATGGATGGTAATAATTTTCGCAGCATCCAGCTTATCTGAAATTGAAACTGAAACAGAATGACCTCTGTCGTCCCAATATTCCAAAAATGAATTTATATCAGATTTTTCTTCTTGCATAAAATTCAAAACCATATCCTGTAGCGATTGGATATAGGTTATTTCACCTGATATGGCAGTAAGGCCAAATATATTGATGAGCTCTTCTACAAGTTCATAAAGTGGTAACCGGACAAGGTATTCCAGATTTTTAACAAATCCATTAGGAAGAAGTTGTACTTCAGCTAAAGTTTCAGCTTCAACGGTTTTAGAAAATAAATCATGGAGTGCGATGGGTTCATTTTTTAAGACATACCTTTGATAATCGTGGGTAAGGTTTGCCCTGGCAATTTTATCATTTGTATTGTTCATTATCCTGAGGGCATTTATCAAAAGTTCTGTGCTTATGGCTCCAGTTATAAACAATGCTTCAGATGAAATTACTTCATAAGAATAGCCTTCCCTTGCAGAAGAGTTTTTATAATCTAAAATACAAGAGGCAATCTGTTTTCCTTCATTTCTGTCGCGAACTAGGATTGCAACATCTTTAAGCGAATAACCCTGGTCCTGGATCTTTTCAAGTAAATGAGGGATCCTTTGTTTTACCTCTTCTTTCCATGTCAAAGATTCTTCTTCAGTTTCCTGATCGTTAAAAACCGGTTTGGGGGCAGAATCAATAAAAGTCATATTTACATAACCACAAAAGTTTTTTTCGGTGATCATGCCATCAGGCAAGGCCTGAAATACATCCTGATAAGCAGAAGAAATTTTTTGAGCCTCAGTAATTAAATCATTTCGAATTGCTTCATCACGTAAAAAATCCGATTGCTCAAGGCGTGCGATTGCCAAATGCGATAAAACCTGCGGGGCAGTATTGAACAAACTGTTATTGAAGTCAATTATATTTTTTTTGCTCCGCCAGTTTGTGTTAAGGTTCATGACCTGGGTATTGCCTTCACCTATATCGGTGCCAATTTGTTCCAACAGCAGTTTCCAATCACCGCCCCTCCATCGGTAGATGGATTGTTTTATGTCACCCACCACGAGGTTAGGGTTTCCTTCAGCCAGGCTGTTTATGATCAGTGGCTTGAAGTTTGCCCATTGAAATTTTGATGTATCTTGGAATTCATCTATCAAAAAATGCCTGTAATTGGAGCCTGTTTTTTCATAGATAAAAGGCGCATCATTTTCGGCAATTATGTCTTTTAAAAAAGCCGTTGCGTCAGAAATCAATAACAGCCCATGCTCCTCCCGGTACTCCTGTAATTTTTGGTTGATATTTGCCAGGATGCCATAAGTATACATAAATTTTAGAACCTGGTTTGCAGATTGATATTTAATGTAACCTGTTTCAAAAAGTTCCAAAACTTCTCCTAGTACATTGTCAAGGCCAGATGTTACGGCATTTTGTATCTTGTCTTTTTTAGGGGATGTTTTTGAATACCAATTTTGAAGGTTCCGGTGCGCTTGCCTTGCCCTGCTTCCCGGAAGGTAAGGGGGCATATTGCATAAATTTTCAAGGTATCCCATAACACCAGAACCTTTATGTGCAAAATCATTTACATCCAGATCAAAATCCTTCATAAGGCTACAAGCTTGTAAACCCAAAGCTTTTACAGAAGATTCAAACTCCTTCTTTAGGTTTCTGAGCTTACCGGCATAAGCAGCAATATAATTTGGGTCATCATGAAGCTTAAGTATATCTTTTTCTTTCTCTTTAAATTCTTCTTTAAATATCTCCCTGCCAAGCTCTTTTATATCCTTGTTGATGTCCCACGACTTCCCGGCATCTACTTTTTCCCTTGCAAACTGCACGAGCCAATTTTTAAGTGAGCTGTTTTTCCCAATATCCATCAAGACCATTTCTACAACTTCCGAAAGTACCTTATCAAGGTTAAGTTCTAGTTTAAAACCAGACTGCAAGCCAATTTCCCGGGCAAAGGTCCTGATGATTTTTTGGAAAAAACTGTCGATTGTACTTACAGAAAAATAAGAGTAATTATGAAGAATGTTGCTTAAAGCAATTTTGGCACGCTTAGAAATTATATCATCTGTAAGCTTAAGATAAAGCATTAGATCCTGCCTCATGGCACCACCTTCACCAACAGAAATGGCATTCAGGAAATGCAGGATCCTGTCTTTCATTTCTTGTGTGGCTTTATTGGTAAAAGTTACGGCCAGAATTTGCTTGTACTTGTCAGGATTTTGTAAAACCAGCTTTAAATATTCCCTTGCAAGTGTATATGTTTTGCCAGACCCAGCAGAAGACCTGTATAAAATGAAGTTTTTTTGAAGCATTAAAAAAGTTTTCCTTAAATATTTTACGGTTAAAAAAGTCACTCGAATATTAAAAGTAATTTACATAATTCTTTGGAAACAGGTCAGGTTTGTGCTAATTTTTGGAAGATAAAAACAGAGATTTGTGGATTTTCCTATTTCACTCACGTGTGGTTCCCCGGATTGCTAAATACCAATTTCGCAGGGATGTTAATGGGTTCTTTTATTTTAATTATACTGTAAAGTATTGCCAGCTTTTGGTCGATTTGGAAAATCAACCTCCGGAGGGTGGCTGCATTCAGGATGGCGAAATTCCTATTTCGCAAATATGTTTAATGGGTTCTTTTATTTTAAATATACTGTAAAGTATTACCGGATTTTGGTCGATTTAGGACAATCAAACTCCGGAGGGTGGCGGCAGGCCGGATGGTAAAATTCATATTTCGCAAATATTTTAATTTAACTTTTTTGGTTTCAGCAGGTTGATGAACAAGAATTTTAATTATCCCTCTTTAGGTAATATATGAAGTTCCCAATTTGTAAGGTCGAGGGCCAATAAGTTGCCAAGTCCGGGAAGAGTATATACACAACCTCCGTCAAGATTATAAGATATACTATTTATTTCATTAAGGTCTCTTCTTATCTCATAAAGTGGGAGCGGGGTATGGCCATGGATAATTTTTTTGTTCCCAATGAACCTTTTATCAATAGTATAATTGCGTATGGTCATCATAGAATGATAGTCTTCAAAAGGACGTCCCAATTCAAAGTTAAACCCGGCATGGACAAAGAAATATTTGTCTGTTTCAATATAATATGTCAGGGAATTAAAAAAGTCCATGTATTTGGTGGGAACATCAAACACAGTATCGGCATTAAAACTCATCAAGGTTTGATGTCCACCATTTTCCAGCCAGAATTGATGTCTTTGAGGTCCTTCGGAGGCACTTAGGATAAACTGTTCATGGTTTCCGCGAATTGGGAAAACCTGAAAACCACGGTCTTGGAGCTCAAGTATAAAATCTATAACACCTTTGGAATCTGGACCACGATCAATATAATCGCCAAGAAGGTAAAGTTGGTCTTTTGGAGTAAGTTTAATGATATTTTCAACAAGAGACCGGAAAGTTTTGACGCATCCATGAATATCAGTTATTGCAAATATCTTTTCTATACCACTCAATTATAAATCTTGTTTTAGATATTAAATCAATTATGTCCTAATATATCAATGTTTCTATGAATAAATTGTTCATTTATTTTCAACTTCAAATAATTATAGCAATGGTTGATTGACCTGTTGAACAACCGATGCTGGTTGGTCCGGATCAAGAAATTCTATTCCTGAAACACCTCCTGAAACAATAAATTTCATTGCCTCGGCGCTTGATATATCCAAAGGAGAAACATTTTCAACAGGAACTATGAAAAGGTTACCGGAAAAATTATAAGAATGTGGCAGATAAACGGCAATTTTTCCTGCAAGGCCTATCTTAGAAAGGTCTGTCTGAGTAATAAAGCCCATTTTAAAAACCTGAGCCTGCATGTTCATACATACCATAGCTGGTTTGTTGAATTTCTTTTTATCTCCAACAAAAGCACCAATGAGGTCTTTTAATGAGGTGTAAATGATGTTGACTAAAGGCACCTTTACCAGTACTTCTTCAAAAAGGTCGAAAAATGGTTTGGCCAATAAAGTTGAAGCCAGGTAGCCAAAAAGGGTTATAATTGTTAAAATTATCAACAGCCCCAGCATAGGTACCTGTACAGGAATCAGGTTGTCAAGCCACCTGATAGAGCCAACAATAATGTACAATGTTACCGCTATGGGAACTAAAAACAACAGGCCTCTTAAAAAATATTTCAGCAGCCTCCTTGATAAAACTTTGCTCATAAATTAAAATAAAAAAAGGCTTAGCAAGTAGCAAAGCCTTAATATATAAAATTATTTAATATTGATCATATTTGAATTCCCATAAAGGACATAAATGCTATCCCCATAAGCCCTGTAACAAGCATGGTAATCCCTAAACCTCTCAAACCTTCAGGTACATTTGAATATTTTAATTTTTCCCTGATAGCTGCTAAAGCTACAATGGCCAATAACCAGCCAATACCTGAAGAAAAACCAAATACTGCAGACTCAACAAAGGTATAGTCCCTTTGCACCATAAACAATGAAGATCCTAATATCGCACAATTTACGGCAATCAAAGGTAAGAAGATACCCAATGAACCATAAAGAGCCGGAGAGAATTTTTCGATTAACATTTCTACCAGCTGCACCATCGCTGCAATAATGGCAATAAACATTATAAATTGAAGGAAGCTGAGGTCAACAGACGCCAAGTCAGCACTGATCCAGGAAAGGGCACCTTCTTTAAGGACATATTCCTGCAACAACCAATTGGTAGGAACAGTTATTAACAATACAAACACCACTGCCATACCAAGACCTGTGGCAGTAATTACTTTTTTGGAAACAGCAAGGTAAGAGCACATCCCAAGGAAGTAGGCAAATACCATGTTTTCAATAAAAATTGCTTTAATACCTAAATTAACTAAATCCATACTATATAAATTTTTTAATGTTCAACATAACCTGTCTTGGACCTTTGCACCCAAATAATGAGCCCCAGGATTATAAAAGCTCCTACTGGAGTTACCATTAATCCAACAGTAGGGAATTTTTCTATCCCAACAGCTTCAAAAACATTAAAGCCGAAAAGTGCACCTGACCCTAAAAGCTCCCTGAAGAACGCTACTAGAAGGATGATCCATGCATATCCAAATCCACTGCCCAATCCATCTAGAACAGAATCATATGGCTTGTTTCCCATGGCAAAAGCTTCCAATCGGCCCATGATAATACAGTTTGTAATGATCAAGCCTACAAATACCGAAAGTACTTTGTACATATCATAAAAATAAGCTTTCAACACTTCATTTACCAAGGTAACTAGAGTTGCCACCACAGCAAGTTGCACAATGATCCTTACCCGTCCAGGAACAAGGTTCCTAAGTAAGGATATTGTCAAATTGGAAAGGACCACCACTGCAATTACAGAAATACACATAACCAGGGTTGGCTGCATTTGTGCAGTGATAGCCAGGGCAGAACATATTCCGAGGACCTGTACGGTAATAGGGTTATCGTCATTTAGAGGATCGGTAAGGAATTTTTTCCTTCTTTTTGACAAAAGGCCTTCCGATTCTTTTACTTTAGGTTGTTCTATAGTTTCAGTACTCATAATAAATCAATTAATTTCGCAAATTTATGTTTTACATACTTTCAGGGTCAGTGGTAAACTCATCCCCTCCGGTCTCCTGATCAATATTTTCTTCGCCTGCATCTTGCCCTTCAGCACGGACTTTTTGGAAATAAGGCTGATAAAAATTAAAATAGTTCCTAAGCATATCGTTGACACCATTTGCAGTCATTGTAGCACCGGAAAGACCATCGACCTGGTAATCATCATAAATGCTTGGGTCGCCGGTTTCACGTTTCACCATTTGTATCGAAACCAATTCACCAACTTCGTCAATAATCTTTTTGCCAACATATCGGTTTTGAACAGATCCTTCTGTGATCCTTGCCCCAAGACCTGGCGTTTCGCCAACGTGGTCAAAAACAACTCCTTTAATGGTTTCCAAATCCGTTTCTAAAGACACAAAACCAGATATTTCATTCCAAAGGCCATTGCCGTTCATAGGAACTATATAAGCCTCTACCTGGTCGGGATTTTTTTCGCTCATGAATTTAAAAACAGGAAAAGATCGCTCTTTAGCTGGTTTTTTAAATTCTTTGCTGATGTTTATCTGCTCGGCTATAAACATTTCATCAGTAACTTCGCTGCCTACCACGTTTCCATCAATATCAACAACTAAAGATTGGATGCGGTTTTCATAGATTTCAAGAACATCATCATTTGGGCCCAGGTCCATAACTGCCGCAAGGATCCTCCTTTTGTTGTCACGGTCCATTTGTTCCCTCTGTTGAGGGCCAAGCCCTACAGATGCCAAAGACAGCAAGCCTCCTAAAATAACAGTAAGAACTGCTGAAAATACGATAATATAAGTATTAGACTGTCGCACGTTGTAACCTCCTTTTTTTATTTGCTTCTACAATATAATAATCAATTAATGGGGCAAAAACGTTCATTAATAGAACCGCCAGCATACTTCCTTCCGGATATGCCGGATTTACAACCCTAATAATAACGGTAAACACACCAATTAAGAATCCATATATCCACTTTCCTAACTCTGTCTGCGATGCAGATACAGGGTCTGTGGCCATATATACTGCCGTAAATGCCATACCTCCCAAAAGAAGATGATAGTGAGCGGGCATTAGCATATACTGGTTCAATCCTATTAAGTTAAAAACCAAGCCCATGAAATATCCCCCGGCAATTACACTTACCATTATTTTCAAGGAACCCACTCCGGTTATTGCAAGGATAGCGGCACCAATTAAACACATCAAAACTGATGTTTCCCCGATTGAACCAGGAATGGCGCCCCAGAACATATTCCACTCGCTGTATAAGTCTGGACTAAATGCCTGGTTGAAAGCCTGCACCACGGGCACAGCAGTTTCTTTTACATTGACTTCTGCAGCTATACCCAAAGCTGTAGCCCCTGAATATGCATCAATGGGTTGTTTATCGCCCAGGTAGGTCCAAACTTCACCAGAAATATCTGATGGATAGGCAAAATAAAGGAATGCCCTGGCTGTTAAGGCAGGATTTAAAATATTCATTCCTGTACCACCAAATACTTCTTTACCTATGATTACACCAAAAACTGTAGCCAGGGCAACTTGCCAAAGCGGGATGGTTGGCGGCATGATTAGGGGAATCAACATACCAGTTACAAGAAAGCCCTCATTTATTGGGTGCCTCCTGATGGTAGCAAAGGTAAATTCAACGGAAAGCCCAGTAGCATATGAAACTACAACTACAGGCAATACCACCCAGGCACCTATACCCATTTTATCCCAAAAACTTGCGGCTTCACCTGCTGCAAGGAAATGTTGATGGCCTACATTCCACATTCCAAATATTAAAGTTGGAATTAATGCAATTACTACCGTAATCATCAGCCTCTTCAGGTCTATTGCGTCTCTTACTTGTACACCTTTAAACCCTGTAGTATGGTTAGGAGCAAAAAGGAGTGTTTCATGAGCTTCATAGATGTAGTAAAACTTTTCAAATTTCCCCCCTTTTTCGAAATGGGGTTTTTGTTTATCTAAAAAATCTCTTAAAAATTTCATTTATTTTTTGATTATGTAACCTTATTTTTCCCGATAGTTCTGTACAACATTAAACCTGACAAGCACCAGCATCCTTATCAAAACCTTAGCTTTCCCTAATTAAATTGATCCCATCCCTTATGATTTCCTGAACATTGTGCTTGGATACATCCACAAACTCACAAAGGGCCATATCTTCTTCAATAACCTCATAAATCCCTAAAGATTCCATACCATCATAATCTTCTGCAAGGATAGATTTTAAAAGGTGCACCGGTAGGATATCCATTGGCAAAACTTTTTCAAAAACCCCTGACTGTACAAAAGGACGCTCTTCGCCACGGGTGTTGGTGTCAAGGGCATATTCCTTATTTGGGTTCAGGAAGGAAAACAACCCTACAGCCCTATGGAAGCTTAATCTTTTTGTTGTTGGTTTTATCCACCCAAACAATTCGTAATAATCGCCTTCTGGAATTATTGAAACCAAATGATCGTAAAACCCGACAAATCCATCATTGGGGATCCTGTGGCCGGTAAGCACATTTCCAGAAATACATCTTACATTTTGTTCCAGGATATTATTTTCAACAAATCTTTTGATGCTTGAGCCTATAAATGTTTTATAATATTGAGGCTTTTTCACTTCAGATCCTGCTACTGCCAAAAGTTTTGAAGTATTGTACCTGCCCTCCAAAAACAGCCTTCCGATCATGATCACACCGAAAGGTTGCACAGTCCAAACTATATCTCCTTTATTGATAGGGCTTATATGATGGATTTGTATCCCTACATTACCTGCCGGGTGTGGGCCCCTGAAATCATGCTTTTGTACCCCTTTTACCTGTGAATAAACTGACGATACTTCTGCATCTGCATTTAAGCCAAGATGGATTGGTCCACTTGTAAATTTTTTAAGCACATCGATACCGGCCTGAAAACTTGCAGCATCGCCTTTAAACATAAAGGCATAGTCGGGGGCAAGGGGATGGGTGTCGAAACCTGAAATAAATATTGCCTTAGGTACATCGTCAGGATTGGCAATTACCCCAAAGGGACGTTGGATGATAAA
>JALZND010000633.1 GCA_030857845.1 Bacteroidota bacterium
CCTTGAAGAAGCCAAAAACATGCCTGGAATCCTGAACATATCTGCTATTGGCCATGACTTAACTGGCCATAATGGGGGTACTTGGGGAGTTGTATGGGATGGAAAAGACCCTAACGACAAAACAGAATTCCAAAGAGGCTTTGTCGATTATGGTATGCTGGAAACTTTAGGCTTTGAATTACTGGAAGGCCGGGCATTTTCCAAAGATTACAGTTCGGATAGTACCAAAATCATTTTTAATGAAGCCGCCATTAAATTTATGGGTTTTACAGATCCAATAGGAAAAAAAATTAATTTTTGGGGAAATGACATGGAAATTTTGGGAGTGGTAAAAGACTTTCATTTTGAATCACTTCATTTAAATGTCCGCCCCATGTTTTTTGTAATCAATCCTGAAGGCACTTATAACATTATGGCACGGATTGAAAAAGGAAGGGAAAAAGAAACCCTTGCCAGCCTGAAGGATTTTTATGAAGCCTATAATCCCGGTTTTCCATTTGAATTTACCTTCCTCGACCTTGAATATCAGAAACAATATGTGGCTGAACAAAGAGTCGCCACCTTATCCAAATATTTTGCCGGTGTGGCCATTTTAATATCCTGTCTTGGCTTGTTTGGTCTGGCTGCTTTTACAGCAGAAAGAAGGATCAAAGAAATCGGGATCAGAAAAGTTCTGGGATCCTCTGATTTTGGCATCATCCGTCTACTGTCTGGGGAATTTACAAAAATGGTGGTAACAGCTATTGCTATTGCCTTACCATTGAGCTACTTTATTGTAAAGAATTGGCTCGATAACTTTGCATTTAAAATAGATCTTGAATGGTGGTATTTTGCAAGTGCCGGAATCATTGCATTGTTGGTGTCCTGGATTACAGTAGGGTCACAAGCCATAAAAGCCTCAAGAGTGAATCCTGTGGATTGCTTGAAGGATGAATAAACAGAATGACAGCGTTGATAAATATTTGATAATCGATCTCATTAATGACAATAACATAGAACTTTCATATGCTAAAAAACTACCTTAAAACCGCTTTTAGGAATCTTCTCAAGAACAAGGCCTTTACCTTTATCCATGTAATCGGTTTGTCGGTGGGCATCACCTCTATACTCCTGATTTTGTTTTATGTACAATATGAACGCAGCTATGAAGCCATGCACGAGAAGGCGGGCAATATATTCCGCATTTCCCTGGACCTTTATAATGGGAATGAATTTACTGAGAACGATACGGAAACCTATCAGACTTTTGGGCCTGAATTTAAGGAAACCATGCCTGAAGTATTGGACTATGTGCGGTTTTTTAATGTAGGGAAAATGGAGGTCAAGGCTGTATCTAACGAAACGAAAGGTTTTGTTGATAAGATTTACTTTGCTGATCCTTCCGTGTTTAATGTATTTTCCACAAAGGTTTTGGATGACAGGAATATTAAGAAATTTGAACAACCTTCAAAATTGGTCATTTCACAAAAGATGGCGTTGAAGTATTTTGGTAAATCTGAAGTTTTAGGGGAAATTATGAAACTTGGATCTTACAATGACCCATTTGAAATAGTAGGGGTGATGGAGAATCTTCCTCAAAATACTCACCTTAAATATGATATGTTGATCTCCCACGCAACGCTTCCTGCATTATTGACCTGGTATGTAGAAAATGAATGGACTGCCAACAATGAATACACCTATCTTTTGATGGCTGATGGTACCCGAGTGGAGGATTTCAACCAAAAATTGATGGCATATTCCAAGGGGAACGAAAAATTACGGGACGTAATCGTGATTTCGGAAAATATACAGGATATCCATCTCTATTCAAACAAAACCTTTGAGCCTGAAGTAAATGGAAGTGCCCAAACCGTAAACTTTATGCTGACTATTGGGGGATTTATCATGCTGCTGGCATGGATTAATTATATCAATCTTTCCACGGCAAAAGCTATGGAGCGGGCTAAAGAAGTAGGCATCAGGAAGGCAATTGGTTCCTCAAAAAGTCAGCTGATTTGGCAATTTTACTGCGAGGCTTTTTTGGTCAATTTCTTGGCCTGCATTTTTGCGGTTATCCTGTTTCAGCTT
>JALZND010000193.1 GCA_030857845.1 Bacteroidota bacterium
TTAGTAATAATTTTATCTGGATGTGCGGCTACTTATAGACCAATTGATCCTCCTTCTTTGAATTATAATTCACATGATTTTCAAGATGGAATAGGATTCTCGTACAAATATGATGTGCTACGAGAAAAGGGTAATAAAAAGTATGCAAAAAAGGAAGATAAAAAAGGAATAAAATTGATTGCCGTAAAAGTGACCAATAATACAGATACTGTTATTAATATTGGTCGAGACGCAGCTTTTTATTCAGGGCAAAATCAAATTTTTCCAATGGAGCCAATGGCAGTTAAAGAGTCTATTAAACAGATTGTGCCCGGATATTTACTTTATTTGTTATTAACATTTTTACAGCTTAACGTTTCTTCAGGGGATTCGGGTGATTCATATCCAATTGGTATAATTATAGGACCTGGGATAACAATTGGAAATATGGCTATGGCTGTAACAGCAAATAAAAATATGCTTACCGAACTATATGAATATAATATTCTAAACAAAGATATTCAAAAAGGAGAAACAGTTTATGGTATTATTGGAGTTCGAGATATGGGATTTAACCCGATTACAATAAAAATAAAAAAATAAAATTGTATATAACACATAGTGGCAGAAAGTGAAGTGCTTTTATATCCGACACGGCTACTCCACTCAACGTTGTAGTGCATACCGACCGAGATTCTGCAAAAATAAAAAAAAGGCTAAATATTAGGCTAATCAACGATCGTCTAAAAGAATTAACTGATAATGTAGATACTGAGAATGTAAACTCAAGTGAACATCAAGAGCTATGACCTTGCTTGAGCCATCACTGATAATCTCCTCACTGTTAAAATATATTTGGATTATTATTTAGATTATTATTTTTGGAGTTGATACAAATAAAATATACTTGATTAATATACTTAAAAGATATACCTTTATAATATAAAAATATGTTTATGAAGACTGTATCACTTAAAATAGACGATTCCATATTCTGCGAGACTGAAAAAATACTCGCTCGGATTAAGAAACCACGGAATCGATATATAAACGAAGCAATTGAGTTTTATAATAAAATTCAGCGTAAACAGATTTTAGAGGATAAATTAAGAATAGAATCTGGTATAGTGAAGTCGGATTCGATGTCTGTACTAAAGGATTTCGAGGAGATTGATTATGCCGATTAAACAATTTGAAATTTGGATGGCAGACCTAAATCCACAGATTGGGACAGAGTCAGGAAAAACAAGACCTGTTTTAGCAATTCAAACTAATTTGCTCAATAAGGTTCCGCATCCATCAACGATTGTTTTTCCCATTACAACGAACATTAAAAAGGATTCAGAAATACTAAGAGTACATCTAAAAAAAGGGACTGCAAATTTACATCAAGCATGTGATATCATGATTGATCAAATTCGAGCGATTGACAACAAAAGACTGACTAAAAGAATTGGTGTTTTACCTGAAGAATTGATTTCAGTGGTTAAAGAAAATATTCAAATAGTGCTAGACCTGGAATAATGCACGACACCACAATCGAATAGGTTGACGTGAGCTAAACTGCTCATGGTGACACACTCCTCTGTTCGTCACTACCAGATTTTGTAGTCCCGCTTTCTTCACTACTCCCCTGCGGGCTGGCTCCTCGCTAAAAACTTCCACCGGAAGTTTTTTTTCGCTCAGCCCTCTCACGGAAAACCAGCTTGCGGCTTATCGAAAATCCGTGGGACATCAGGCTTCACCAACTTGCCTGCCGAGACCGGCCCGTCTGGGTAAGGGACTTGCACCCTCTGGAATAATTTGATACCTTTGATACCAGATGCCCATACTGGGCACACACAAAATATTTATGCCAGCTTGGGCTGATGTGTAAATTTGAAGTTTTGTTTTCTTATTTCGTTCAGCAATGTGGGACAGTGACGCGCTTCGAAAGCCCAAGCCGTCATAAACATAAACGTTACCATCAATTCGGAAAAGTTGGTTACTCGTAAAATTTACCTAATTTAAGGAATATGAAAAGAGATAATATAAAAACTGAAATTCAGAAGATTATTGATAAGGTTCCTGATGATATGTTAGTAGAAATTTATACTATATTGAAGGATTTTGCCGATAAAAATCCTGACTCAAAAAAGCTTTCACATAATCTTAATAAAATATTGACTGAAGATAAAGGACTTCTTGAAAGGTTGGCAAAATGATTTCTGTAGAAGAGGTTTTAAGAATTCATGAAATATTGATTGAAAGATTTGGAGGAGCTTCCGGAGTAAGAGATAAAGGACTTTTAGAATCTGCAATTGGCAGACCATTTAATACATTTGATTCAGAGGATCTGTATCCAGCCCAATAGATAAGGCTGCGGCGATAGTTGAAAGCATTGCTAAAAATCACCCTTTCATAGATGGGAATAAAAGAACGGATATACCTTAATGAGATTATTTCTATTAAATGAAGGATTAGAAATTAAATCAACTGAAGACGATAAGTACGATTTTGTAATTTTAATTGCAGAAGGTAAGTTGTCTTTTGATGAAATTAGAAATTGGATTGAGAATCGGGCGAAGAAATGAACTGCTGAGAACAGGCACTTGGTAAAAAAGCGGGTTTAGTTGTAAAAAATTCAAACAAAAAAAACCGGCCCTATTTTTTGGCCGGTTAAATGTTTTTTACAAGAATAAGGACTTTACTGGTTGCCTTTGTGCATTTCTTTTCCCCAGGTATCTTTTAGTGATACCGTACGGTTGAACACCAGCTTACTATCAGTAGAGTCAGGGTCTAGGGTGAAATATCCATTTCTTAAAAATTGATATTTTTCGCCAGGTTTGGCTCCTTTAATCGCAGCTTCTGCATGTAATGAAGGCATAACCTTCAATGAATCTAGATTTAAATACTCTTTAAAATCACCCTCGGCACTTGAAAGGTCTTCAATATTAAATAGCCTGTCATAAAGCCTTGCTTCAACAGGAACAGCATGTTTTATGCTTACCCAATGCAAAGTGCCTTTAACTTTAATACCTGTAGTATCTTCGCCGCTTTTACTTTCTGGAATATAAGTGCAACGAACCTCAACAATATTTCCTGAATCATCTTTAAATACTTCCTCGCATTTTATAATAAAGGCATGTTTCAAACGGACCATCTGTCCGGGAGCAAGTCTAAAATATTTCTTAGGAGGAGTTTCCATAAAATCATCCTTTTCAATAAAAAGCTCTCTGCTGAAGTAAATTTCCCTTTTTCCTGAATTTTCATCTTCAGGATTGTCCTCCCCAATTAAAACATCTTCATTGCCTTCTGGATAGTTGATAATTACAATTTTTAATGGATCAAAAACCACCATTCTTCTTGCAGCGATTTTATTCAGGTGCTCCCTGATACAAAATTCCAGCAAACCAACGTCAATGAGGTTTTCCCTCTTTGCCACGCCAATCTTTTCACAAAATTCCCTGATACTTTCCGGGGTATAGCCCCTTCTTCTTATTGCGCTGATTGTAGGCATGCGGGGGTCGTCCCAGCCGCTTACATACTTTTCATTCACCAATTGCAATAGCTTTCGCTTGCTCATGGCAGTATAGGTCATATTTAACCTTGCAAATTCGTATTGTTTGGAAGGGAAAATTTCCAATTTATCAATAAACCACTCATACAGTTCCCTATGCGGAATAAATTCCAGCGTACAGACGCTATGGGTTACTTTTTCTATAGAATCTGATTGTCCATGGGTAAAATCGTACATAGGATAAATGCACCATTTGGTGCCAGTCCTATGATGTTTTGTATGTTTTATCCTGTACATCAGAGGGTCGCGCATGTGCATATTTTGGTGCTTCATGTCGATTTTTGCCCGAAGTACTTTTTCACCATCTTTATACTTCCCTCCCTTCATGTCCTGGAACAACTGTAGGTTTTCTTCAATGCTCCTGTTCCTGAATGGGCTGTCGTTACCGGGAGTAGTAGGGGTACCCTTTAGTCTGGCAATTTCTTCACTGCTGCTGTCGTCAACATAAGCAAAACCTTTTTTTATCAGCTTTAACGCAAAGTCATACAAGGTTTCGAAATAATCGGATGCATAAAGTTCTTCTTCCCAGTCAAACCCCAGCCACTTAACATCGTTCTTTATGCTTTCTACATACTCAATTTCTTCTGTAGTAGGATTTGTATCATCAAACCTTAGGTTGGTTTTGCCACCATATTTATTTGCGAGTCCAAAATTCAGGCATATGCTCTTTGCATGGCCAATATGAAGGTATCCATTGGGCTCGGGTGGAAACCTGGTGATTACTGTATCGTATTTTCCTGATTTTATATCAGATTCTACAATCTCTTCAAGGAAATTCAAGCTTTTTTCTTCTGTCATGTTTATATCGTAAGAAGCTGCAAACTTATTAATTCTATTTTACAAGAATGTAGTATCAGCTTATTAAATTTTGGATACTTGATAAATCATCCAACAAAATGTTCTACCATAAACAAAATAAAAATGTATTGAATTCCTTTTTAAATTCCATTACTTAAAGGAAATGATATTTCAAAAATCTTACAACTTTAAGAATTTAATTTTCATGAAGCACCAATTGGTTATATAACCTTTGTCACCCCTGGTGTAGGTATGGGATAAAATCCATTTTCGTCAGGCAAAGTAGGGGGCTTGGCATCCCATGCATATTTATTGGGCATGATACTTAAATTAGATTTCATGGCATCTTCTAATTTTATCACCTGACCTGAATAGGTCGCCATTCTGCCCATTATGGCGGTCAAGGTACTTTTTGCCCCGTTTTCTGCATCATTTATAATTTTCCCACTTCTAATGGCTGCGAAAAGGTCATCGTGCTCTTGTTGGTAAGGATTTGCATCATCTTTTTCACGGTGCTTCCAAATTTGCTTTCCTTTTAAATCAGTGATCAAACCCTTGCTGTCTGCCCTGCCTGTTGATCCTTGAAAGCTTTCTGCCACATTTTCCATACAACCCTGTATGTGCCTGCATTGACTGTTCATGATTGTACCATCAGCATATTCAAATTCAACATAATGATGGTCGAATATTTCCCCGAACTCTTTCCCAGTCCTTACTTGCCTGCCACCCATTCCCTGAGCTTTTACTGGGTATGCATTTTTGACCCAGTTGGAAACATCTATATTATGTATGTGCTGTTCTAGAATATGGTCGCCGCACAGCCAGTTAAAGTAATACCAATTCCGCATCTGGTATTCCATTTCAGTCTGATTGGGTTTTCTAAGGTTCACCCATACCCCAGGGCTGTTCCAATACACCTGTGATGCCAATACTTCTCCTATGGCACCATCATGTATTCTTTTTACCATTTCTTTATAAAGGGTTTGGTACCTTCTTTGAAGGCCCACCACCACATTCAGGTTTTTCTGCTTTGCCAGTTCTGCCATCTCCAGCACTTTCCTAATACCGGGAACATCTGTGGCAACGGGTTTTTCCATAAAGACATGTTTTCCTGCCTTAACTGCTTCCTCAAAATGAATGGGCCGAAATCCGGGTGGTGTGGCAAGGATCACCACATCTGCCAGTGCAATGGCATTTTTATAACCTTCAAAACCGGTAAATCTATGACTTTCAGGTACATCCAATTTATCTTTTCCCTGATATTTAATTTTCAGGTTGGCATAGCTTTCATCAAGACGGTCCTTGAACGCATCTGCCATGGCCACCAATTTTACATTTCCTTTTGTGCTCAGTGCCTGGTCTGCCGCACCTGTACCTCTGCCACCACATCCAATCACTGCTACTTTTATTACATCACTCCCACCTACAAAGGCACTTGCCTGTACAGGAAGCTGGCTTAGTAGCATACCACCTGCAAGCATGGCAGAATTTTTTACAAAATCCCTCCGGTTTAATATATTTATCTTTTGTTCTTCTAGGGTGCTCATATATTATGTGTTAAATTTTAAAGATCTTTTATAGGGGTAGCAAAATATTGCTTAATTTCTTCTTGAGAAGGTTGTTTTACTGGCCTGATTATCCGGAAACCTAAAAAAGGTGCATCTGTTTGCCACCAGTTACTTTTGGGGATTTGCGGATCTCGCTGCTTCCATTTGGGCAATGATCCTCTCCGGGCTGCTGACCGTAAATCTTCAGCATCATCGTCCCAAGATCCTCCCCGCACCACCCTTGGATATAAAGTGGTAGGAGAGGCCCATGGATTTTCACTTGGCCTGCCTTTTAAAGAATAATAATCTGGAAGATATTGGTCGAGGGACCACTCTGCCACATTTCCATGCATGTCATATAATCCCCACGGATTTGGCTTTTTCAAACCTATCTTTTGGTATGCCCCATTGCTGTTGTCGTAATACCATGCATGTTCACCTAATAAAGCTGGGTCCTCACCAAAAGAATAAGCGGTATTGACACCTGCCCTGCAGGCATATTCCCATTCGGCTTCGGTTGGAAGCCTGTAGAAAACCCCGGTTTTAGAAGTTAACCATTTACAATAGCTTAAAGCCGCATATTGTGTCATGTTAATGGCCGGATATCCACTTTTCCCCATGCCAAAACTCATATCTACATACGGTGGGGTTGGTCCAGAAATGGCATCAATGCCAGGGATTTGCTTTACCTTTGGGGCTTGTTGTACTATGGGTTCTTTTTCTAATGTGCTATAAACAAAAAGCTCATACTCATCCCAGGTAACTTCATGTTTTCCCATCCAAAATGCATCTACTTTTATGGTTGAAACAGGACCTTCGTCATCTTTTCTGCCTACTTCGCTGTTTTGGCTGCCCATGGAAAAAGATCCTTCGGGAATGGGAACCATTTCAAAAGTAATTGACGTCCCAAAAATGGAT
>JALZND010000194.1 GCA_030857845.1 Bacteroidota bacterium
AATAATATGGCATATTTAACCTATGCTGCAATTTTTTTTCATAATGTAGAAGGTAATATCTTATATAAATTAGAAGCCGAAGGTATATTTGAGAATACTGAAATTTATTATCCATTAAAAAAGTCCCTAAATGAAGAATATAGTATTGCCTTTGTTTTTGGGGCCAACAATGGAGCTACTGGCTCAATTACAAATTTTCATGGCGCATCGGATTTTGAAGTAAAGTCAGGAAGGCAAGTTTTGATTTATAATATTAATGATGGTAGCAAGGTAGGTTATTTTGATCCCTATTTTGAATCTGGAAGCAGAACAAATGGTGAGTTTGCTTTCTATCAGGACAGGGAAGGGAAAATAACTTATTATGACGATGAGGATATTTCTGCAATTGAAAATTTAGCATATAGGGATTTGACTTTGGTGTACAACCAAGCTGAAAGCAGGTACCATTTTAGAAGAGGTGGTAACCCTGACATTGCGATTACTGATATGGGCGGGCTGTCTGATGTAGATCCTGACGAGCAAGCAATTACAAATTTTGTTTATGATACTACTACAGGGGAACTTGCATTTGATTATACTTTTACTGTGGGAACTGATGGTAGGCATAATACTACATCAAACCCCTTAACGGTGAGCGGAAAAGCGTTTTTGAATGTTTTTAATGAAATTGTAATGCAGGCAGATAAAGACCGGTCAAAGCAATAATATTTTTTTGGTTCGCTTTCTGGCAAAAGATTAACTTAGAAATCAGCTATTAAAAAGTATATTTTGCCTTTTTTGATTTGTTTTTCCTCTCATCTCTTTGCCCAAACATATGAAATGGGAGAAAGTGAGATAAAAGAAGACAAGCAATCATTAATATTTGATGTACAATTGCGGGAGGAAAATTAGCCACCTCAGGTTTCATCGCAATTTCATGATAGATATCCAGAAATATATAATGCTACCTGGACTCAGAATGGGGAAAATTGTGCCGCAACTTTTGATGACAAAGCTAAAGCTGTTCGGTCAGAGTATAATTACGACGGAGCTTGGATTGGCGATTTTACTGTAATAGATCTTTAAGAAGTTCCTGTTGCTGTAATAAATCAAATTAAAGAAGCTCACATTGGATACATGGTACAAGACGCTTTTGAGGTTAAAACTGAAGATGGTACCCTTTATCAGTTTAGTTTCAGATGGAGAACAAGAAAAGTCGGTTCGGTTTGATGAAAGAGGAAATCAGGTAGAAATAGCCAAAAGCATGGACAATGCTGTTATACAAGATTAACAGAAATGTTTATTTGAATTTAAAAAAAGGTATTGGTCAATTAAGCCAATACCTTTTTTTTTGTTTTAGGAAAGATCTTTTTTTTAGAAATTAAAAAGATATATGCGAATATTTTTATACGATGCAAATATCAAAACTCCGAAGTAAAATGGAATTTTATTGAGGGAAAATTCTCCTCTACCATTTGCAACCAGGCTTTAGTTTCTGCCATAAACACATATTTCCCTTCTTTGTCCCTGGCTATATGCCTGTATTTAGAATCTAAAAATTCTTTAAATTTTTTCTTGTCATCGCTGGAAATCCAACAAGCTTTATAAAGATTTAAATGATCAAAACGGCAGGTAGCATTATATTCATGTTTCAGCCTGTGCTGGATCACTTCAAATTGTAACGCGCCCACGGTACCCACTACCTTCCTTGCACCCATTTCATAGGTAAATAATTGCGCTACCCCTTCATCCATAAGCTGGTGTAAACCTTTTTCGAGCTGTTTTGTCTTCATGGCGTCCATATTAATCACTTCTTTAAACAGCTCCGGTGAAAAACTTGGAATTCCTTTAAAAGTGCCTTTTTCCCCCTCAGTAAGAGTATCCCCTATTTTAAGGTTTCCTGTATCGTACAAGCCTACAATATCTCCAGGCCAAGCTTCGTCTACCGTTTCCTTGTCCTGTGCCATAAATGCAGTAGCATTAGAAAACCTTATGTTTTTGTTAAGCCTTACATGATGGTAGTTCTTGCTCCTCTCAAACATGCCTGAACATACCCTTACAAAGGCAATCCTGTTCCGGTGTTTCGGGTCCATATTGGCATGGATTTTAAAAATAAAACCAGAAAAATTATTTTCCGAGGGCTTTATCACACGGTCTTCAGTTTCCCTGTCACGAGGGGCAGGGGCAATATCTATGAAACAATCAAGGAGCTCTTTTACACCAAAATTGTTTACTGCACTGCCAAAAAAAACAGGGGCAACTTTTCCTTCAAGATATTCATTTTCCGAAAATTCTGTATATACCCCATTTATCAACTCTATGTCTTCCCTCAATTGATTTGCATAATTTGTCCCAATGAACTTATCAAGTATGGGGTCATTGACATCTTCAATTCTTGTGGTATCATCCTGAAGTTCCCTCCTGCTTGGTTGGAACAAAAGTAGGCTTTTTTGATACAAGCTGTAAACACCTTTAAATGTTTTTCCCATACTTATGGGCCAGCTCAAGGGATGTACTTTTATATTTAGCTTCTCTTCAATTTCATCTAGCAGGTCATATGGATCTCGGCCTTCCCTATCAAGTTTATTTATAAATATGATGACCGGGGTATTCCGCATGCGGCAAACCTCCATTAACTTTTCGGTTTGAATCTCTACACCTTTTACACAATCAATCACAAGTATCACACTATCAACTGCAGTAAGTGTGCGGTAAGTATCTTCTGCAAAATCCTGGTGACCAGGCGTATCGAGCAAATTTATTTTTACGCCACTGTACTCAAATCCCATAACAGAGGTAGCCACGGAAATTCCACGCTGCTTTTCAATCTCCATAAAATCTGAAGTGGCATGTTTGGTGATCTTGTTGGATTTTACAGCACCAGCAGTCTTAATTGCGCCTCCAAAAAGAAGTAATTTTTCAGTAAGTGTTGTCTTTCCAGCATCCGGGTGACTAATGATCCCAAAAGTTCTTCTTTTGGCGATTTCTTCAATTAAATTCATTTGATATTAAATTAACATGCAAATTTACAAAATTTACCTGACTATGCCACCTGCACTTAACAACAAGGATGTGATTATTATAAAATATATTGGAAGGCAAAAAAAAACCTGTTAATAATAACAGGCTTTAGCTTATTTAGAGGTTTTTTTCGAGGTTTTTTCTGCTTCTGGCTTTTGAAATTTATTAGCTGCTTTTTGGAGCCTTTTTTTTCCATATGACCCTGCTGAAATTTTTCCCTTTTTAGTTTTTATATCTCCTTTTCCCATAATTTAATATTTAATTTTAACTAAATGTACAGGTTTAACTCTTGAATTTCAAAATTCTTAAGCAGAAAAATTGTGCTATTTAGCAAATTTGGTATCATATAAACTATTATACAAGTACCAAAAAATCATCAATTTATTGTGACATAATAAACTAATAAAGGACTTAAAATAAAGATTACTAAAGTTAGTCTATCTTCTAAAATCATTAAAAGATCTTTGCCTCTTGTAAGCCAGATCTTTAAGCTGAGGTGCTTTTACGTGAATGTCCAAATTATAACTGGTGAAGTACCCGAATGGAGTCCAGTTAAAATTAAGCTCCCAGCAATGCAGGTCCCTCAGAATCCCGATCCTGGTCATGGAAAACTCTTTCACTGCCAGGTTATACCCGGAAGTAAAGTTGATTTTCCATTTCTCGGTAATGCTTAAGTCACCTGAAAAAGTTAAAGTCTGAACAGCGTTGCTTTGTTCGTTTCCCCTTTTAGTATAGGCAAGCTGATACCCTACCCTTAAGCTCCAGGGTATATCCCATGGAACATAATATTCCGGGTTGGGGTCCAGATCATCAGGATGATTGCTGTTTGTTGGCGGCTGTACTGCAACTGCGGCTTTTTGTGCTTTAGGGTTAAGGTCTGTATTGATGTTAATGTTACCACTGCTGATTTGCCCCAGGCCCATTCCATAATTCCAACGATATTCATCCCGTACCTGGTTCCGTTCATCATATAAGTAAGGGTCTAAGGTTGCAAGGGTTGAAACATTTACTTTATTTTTAAACAACCTGGTCCTCGCTGTCATTCTTATCGGGGCCAGATTTCGTTCAATAGCATATATATTATAGGAGGTATTTATCGAAAGTTCATCCAGTAGCGGGATTTTCCTGTCCACATTAGCTGAATCGCCTTTTCCACTTACCTTCATTTCCAGCACGTTCTTCAGGTCGAAAGTTATGGACCCGGCTTCCCCGCCTTGAGGGCTTCCCCTATACCGCGAAATTAATTCAGTGCCGCCCGCTTCATCGCTTTGAATCCTTTCATAAAAACCAAAAATAGGCATTGAATAGTCTGGTGTATACCTAAATCCCAATGATGGAGTTATTACATGCCTGATTGCCTTAATGTTACCAATTTGTGGCGTATAAAAGCCATACAAAAGGGTACGTACTGTTACATCTGCATTTGCATTGAAGGCGCGTGAAAAACCCTTAACATCCGTTTGCACCAATCGATCTGCAGGTTCTAAATCAGGATCGTACCTGTTATTGATCCTTGAGAAATACCAGTTTTCTGTATAGGTGATGGTAGGGCTTACTGTAAAATGCTTAAAAGCACTAAAAGAGGTTGACAGCGGAAAGCTAAACCTTAATGGTTGGGGCTCTGACTGTGATGTTTGTGCATTTCGCCAAAGTATTGGGAAAGTTTGGAAATTAAATGGAAGTATGGCAACAGAATCCGGCCGAGGAATACCATCAATAGGTTCCCTTGGAATGGTGATCCTGTTGGTAACCCTTCTTTTATAGTTAAAATTCTGCGCAAAATATATTTTTTTATAAAATGCCTTTGGATTATTCCCTAATTTTTGAAACGGGTATATCCTGTTCATGTTTAAGCTTATATCAGGCAAGTCCAGGTTTATGATGTTTTCCCTTACATTTTGTTGGTGTCTTAAAGCCAGGTTTATATTGAAATATTTACTCAAAGGCATCGAATACGATATATTCGAGTTAATATCAGAAGTTAGGTTTTCAATGGGGGTAAGCACAGCATTTTGATTGTAACTGGAGGTTGCAGCATTAACATTTGCGGAGAACCGCCTGTTGTTCCTGCTTGTGGGGCGGTGAGACCATGTTAGCCTGAAATCATTTCTTTGGTTATCATCCTCAATATTCTGTGACAATCGCTGGCTTAAATAGTTGAAGTTGAACGCTCCATCATATCTATATCTTTTCCTATAGTTAGAGGATAAAGTAAGCCCCTTGGTACCCCTGGTATATATTTCCCCTAAAACCGCAAGATCCACATAATCGCTAATTGCAAAATAATACCCACCGTTCCTTAAGAAAAAGCCACGCAACCGTTCTTCGCCATAAGTAGGGATTATCAGGCCAGAAGATTTTCTTCGGGGAGCAGGAAAAAGTCCAAAAGCAAAACCTAATGGCATGGGCACCTCATTGATCCGAAGTTGGAAAGGCCCGGAAACAATCTTATCGTTAGGGATCATCTTCAGCCGCTTGGCGGTAATGTCATAATGGGGATGTGGTAAATCGCAAGTAGTATATTCGGCCTTACTGATGAATACCTCATTTATTTCATTCTTTTTTATTTTTTCTCCATGGATGTAGGCGTCATCCTGCTTTGTTACCACCCCTGAAATTATTGCTTTCCGGGTCTTAAAATTGTATTTTATTCCTTCTGTATAATATGTGCCCGATATATCTGAAAAAACCGGATTTCCTACAGGTTTCCCCAATGAATCAATTCCTGACTTTGCTGAAAGTTCATTTGTAAGATAATTAATTTCGATGGCATCGGCTTCCAGGTTAATATCGCCATATTTAATTTTGGCGTTTCCGTACAAATACATAACTTGATTCTGAACGTCCAAATCTATTGAGTCTCTGGCAGAATAAAGTATGGTAGTTTGAATGTCACCATTATTAGTAACGGAAATACTGTCGCTAAAAATGGTTTCATTTTTGTTGTTAAGCGTATCAATAGAAGATTCAGCTGTTGGGGCCAACGGCTGGACATTTTGAGCGTCTATGGAATCTTGCTGTTGGATATTTTCTTCAGGGCCAATAGTTGTTTTTGGAGTCGACTGGCCGTTAACTTCAAAAACCAGAAATAACAATAAAGATAATATAAAAGCGTATTTTAAATTATACACCAGATTTTAAAAATTTTAAATAAAAATTTACAAATTTGTACAAAGTTATTGTTTTAGTATTTATCAACCGAAACAAAGTGAAGAATATTGTAATCCTGCTTGTATTTTCTGTTGCACTTTTGATGGCTTCTTTTACCACTGTAAATGTTAAGCAATATAAAGTTCGAAAAATAGTAATTGATCCTGGACATGGTGGAAAAGACCCTGGAAATATAGGTAGTTTTTCCAAAGAAAAGGATGTTTCGCTAAAGATTGCATTAAAATTAGGTGAACTAATAAAAAAGAATCAGCCAGATATTGAGATAATATATACTCGCACTGACGATAGCTTTCCTGGATTGGTAGACCGTGCTGATATTGCGAACAAAAACCATGCTGATCTTTTTATTTCCATACATTGCAATTCCGTGCCAAGCAAATCTCAAAATAATGCCCATGGCACAGAAACCTGGGTTATGGGGCTTCACAAATCTGATGGTAACCTTGAAGTAGCAAAAAGGGAAAATGCCACCATATTACTGGAAGAAAATTATGAAGAAAAATATGAAGGTTTTGATCCCGCATCTCCTGAATCGCATATACTTTTTTCATTGTACCAAAATGCTTACATTGGCAACAGTTTAAAACTGGCTGAAAATATAGAAACTCAATTTAAAGATCG
>JALZND010000195.1 GCA_030857845.1 Bacteroidota bacterium
GCCCCTGACAATGAGTTCAGCGAAGTCATCTGGAAGACAGTAAAAGGAGAATCCAGTGAGATGCCTGCGCCTCGCCGTAGCGCGTTTATCAAGGTAGTTGAAAAGGAAGAAGAGTAGTATAGTTCTAACGATTGAAATGACAAAATGACATGCAACTGTACCTTGCTGTATAACGAGTGGAGCGTTTCAGTGAATTATTGAAGTTGAAATATCGTCCGGTGTACAGCTTACTTTGTGAGCAATATGAGCCGTACTTGTGTGCGCAAGCATTTTGCGCCTACTTATGCTAAACAAAAATCACTATGCCTATTACAATTACAACCTGGAATGTTCAAAATCTTTCACAACATGATATAGCGTTGACTGATAAGTTGGATTATTTGGTGAGCACCCTACAGGCGTTAGGCTCAGATGTGGTGGCTTTGCAGGAGATTCTCGACCTCAATGTACTTCAAACGCTAGCCGATCGACTTGGTTTCCATGCTTTTGCAGCGGAGCCTGATAGCCGAGGCAATCGTGTAGCCTTCTTAACACGGGAAATGCCCGTGCAACCAGTACAGGAACTCTCTGTGTGGCGCTTGCTTAAACTTAAGAAATATGCAATGGCTGGTTTTAACAATTTGGTAATCCAAAATAAGCGCTGACTTAACAAATTTTACTTAAGTTTAGAATAGTGAATAACAAATTAAAGATAACACAATGAAAAAATTCTCGTAACATAACTTCCAAACGATGAAGCAGTGCTTTACCATGCCGACGGTATTCCGTCTATCAATGTTCTTTATTGTCTTGCTACTCTCTCCATTATCTCAGGCACAAAATCTGCCTGAAGATTCTAAAAAAGGCCCTATTTTTGGAAACTTAGACCAGGTAATTTATCAAGATGCTGCCCATGCTTATGATGATGACCAAGTCATCATGCTCAGCAAAATGCGGGTGCCGGTGCTCCAATCTAGGCTCATTCCTGTGCAAAAAGGCGACAATTTCGTAGTGGAAGTCAATACACATTACACGAGAATAAAGAAGTCTGGACGAAAATAGGCGCTACGGCTGCTGGGCTGGCCATTGGTAGCTTGCCTTATCTATTGAACAGCAGACCGGAAACCGGAAAAGAAGGGCCGGGAAGCGGTGATTTGTTGAAAAAGGTAGCCCCACTGGCAGGGGTTGGTGTGGCCACTTTGCCTTTTATATTTAATAAACGGAAAGACAAACCAATAGGACGTAAGATACACCCTCCTAAGCTGAGGAACGGCCTGTTTGTTCCCGATGCTTACTTGAAATATAATTTTTATGACGGGGAAGGTGTTTTATTAGAAAGTGACTATATGGCCTTGGACAAAAATGCTAAAGGTAATTGGCAGAAATTGTACCTAACCAAACAAGTAGCACAAGATGGATTTGTAAGTATAGAGATGGGAAATAACAGTAGAAGACCGGTTTGGTTTGACCAAATGAAGCTTACCCATAGCAGTAGGGGGCAAAAGATGGATGCTGCTGGAGAACCTGGAAAGGACCTATCGCTGGAGGGAGGCGATGATGTGACAACAAATAAAATCATTTGTGATTTAATTTGCGTAACTACTCCTTATAGCACAACTTGTAATTCAACGGATTGTTATGATGATGGTACGGGTCCTGGTTATGTTGACGACCCTGTTGAGGATTGTATGTTGTATTATGGTGATGCGGATTTTTGCGATTGCTATGTCTTCGGTCAATGTAATGATGGTGAGTCTCCATTTAACCCGCCTGGGGGTGGTGGTGGGGCTGGTCCGGATTATGGTAATCAGCCAATAGACAATCAATTCTTACCTGAAGTGATAGATGGCGAATGTAATGGTTATGATAAGATGTTAGCCCTTCAGAGCGAACATAATAAGGAGCAAGTGGGTTTGCTGACCACCACTGGAGAAGTTATCATCTTACCTTGGGATAATAATGAAAAAACACTATCAAGTACATATACTAAGTACTATGATGCCGATAAAAAAGTCATCCTCGCTTTATATCAAGAATATGGAGTTTGGTTTGTTGATTTAGCAGACTACTCTAGTGGAAGTCCGAGGTTTACTACTTACGAAGTAGCAGCTCATATCCATAGTCATCCTGCCAATGGTAATGAAAATACACCTAGTCCCGACGATGAAGATTTTGCATCACCGGGAAGTGAATTTGGCGGTATGGATAGTTACTATATTATTAATGACCATAGTATCGTTGAATATGATAGCAATGGAGTAATGGGCGTTTTTAGTATCGATGAATGTTAAATTTAAATCCCAAAACGATGAAAATTCTTTTTATGTTAATTATATCAGCGTTAGGGTTGAACAGCCTCCAAGCTCAACCAGCAGACACCATACCGGCTTCCCCCTGCCAACAAATCGACGTAATCACTAATCGTCAACAGGGGAAGATCATCACGGACTTTGTGAGTAATTCCCTTAGCGATAATTATTTCATCAACAACAAGGGTATTATAAGCCTGCGCCGGTATCGCGATGCGAATGGTGATAGCGTCTGGATTTTAAGACCTTTGATCGACAATAGATACGAAGACAACCCGCCTACTAAATTTAGCACTTTCGGAGGGGATATCATTTTAGTATATGACGCGGATGAAAGAGGAAACGAAGATCAGAATCCAAGTGCCAAACTATACAACGCATGTCTGGAAGATGTCATCGGCAACAGGGTTTATCCCAGGCCCACTCGGAAAGACAGGTGGATCAACGAAACCATATTTAACGGACGAAAAATGAACCAGGGGATCCAACGGGGAAGGACTGGTAACGGCGGCTCAGTCAAGGTCGTTTTTAAAAAAGACGGGAGTTATGAAATCAGTCGGCCCGTCTAAAAATCAGGCAGTATCGCTTAACATCTCAACCCTTTATATATATAATCTGTTAATTACGAAATATCCAGAAAGATGAGTACCGCAACTCCCGCGTCGCATTGGGGGCCGGTTTTGAAATCTGCCGACAAACAATAGACGGCTTAGACGTTCGTTACTCAGACGAAAATCTGAATTCAGTTTTAATGCGTTATTCAACAACCATGTGGACTTTACGGTTTGGCGAAAAATAGGAAATGACTATTTTAAATCTGAAGACTGGATTAATGAAGGTTATGAGGAAACAGGTGGCGGTTGGACAATTTATCCTCCAACTACTTAACGAAATACCGCAGCTAACATTTAGCAGGCAAGCGAAAATACCCCATGAAAAAGCCCTGGTAGGCAATGAACTATCAGGGCATTATATTAGTCGATGTTGACTGATCAACCCCTAACTTAGTACAATCAGGCAATGAAGGCTATGAGATACGCTCAAAATATGGAATTGAAATTGATTTATATAATTATTTCACAAATCTTGATAATCATTACCATCCGGGCACACATATTACATTCAACGGTGACATAAAGATTAATGGAATTACTATTCCTGTATATAACTACACCTATGGCAATAGCACAAATTTATCCTGATTGACCGGAGAGATTTTGTCTCAACCTAGGAGAATCCAGTGAGATGCCTGCGCCTCGCCGTAGCGCGTTTATCAAGGTAGTTGAAAAGGAAGAAAAGTAGTATAGTTCTGGCAATTGAAATAACAAAATGAAAAACGCAACTGTACCTTGCTGGATTACGAGTGGAGCTTTTTCAGTGAATTATCGAAGTTACAATACCGTCCGACAGCTTACTTTGTAAGCAATATGGGTCGTACTTGTGTGCGCAAGCATTTTGCGCATACTTATGCTTAACAAATATCGCTATGCCGATCACAATTACAACCTGGAATGTTCAAAATCTTTCACAACATGATATAGCGTTAAGTGATAAGCTGGATTATCTGGTGAGCAACCTACAGGCGTTAGGCTCAGATGTGGTGGCTTTGCAGGAGATCCTCGACCTCAATGTACTCCAAACGCTAGCCAATCGACTTGATTTTCATGCTTTTGCAGCGGAGCCTGATAGCCGAGGCAATCGTGTAGCCTTCTTAACACGGGAAATGCCCGTGCAACCAGTACAGGAACTCTCTGTGTGGCGCTTGCCATCCAGCGAAGAAGTTCGGAGCTTCAATGGTGCAGGAAGTATTGTGGTATCACCTGCATTTCCCCGACCGGCACTTCAGGTTACCCTGTCTCACAATTCGGAAGAGCTAAACATCATCACAGTGCACATGAAGTCAAAGCTGCTCACCTTCGGCAGGCAGTTTGCTACTTCCAATGAAACGTTGCGCACCCAAACAGCCCTTTTTGCTTTGCAACGACGAACCGCTGAGGCAGCCAGCCTTCGTGAACAAGCCACTGATCTGCTATCACGTGGGCAGCGTTTGGTGATCTTGGGAGATTTTAATGATGTGCATGAGGCGGCTACTACCCAAATTCTCTATGGTCCGCCTGGCAGCCAACCCCTAAGTCCGGAAGATGCTACGCAACAGTTTGGTGCATTCCAAAGGAGTGATAAGGGTGACTTTCAGAGACTGTTTAATGTGACCAACCTCGTTCCAAAGGAAATCCGCTGGTCACGTAAATACAATGGTCAAAAGGAACTGTTAGACCATATTCTTGCCAGTTATCAGATGATGCCCCGTGACAATAATGCACTTCGGCAAGTGCCTACTGTAAGTATTCTGAATGAAGATATCCCGAGTTTGATGGGCACCAATCCCAATGTGGGAGGCATTGTTCCTGATCATGCTCCCGTTACAGCAACATTCACATAATGGATTGAGTACCTGCTGATCAAGTGTAGTTAAACCCTTCATTTTGCTCGATAAGTCCTCTACCAATGTTAATCGGGCTTTGTTGAAGGGGCGTATATTCATACGAAATATTATCCAGTAATCGGCAATCTCTCTTTGTAAGTAATCCCAAATCAAACCGGTTTAGTCGGAATAATAGTTCCGTATTTAAACCCTCTGTTTTTCTGCCCTGGTATTGTTTTTACTAATATGTTGTAGCGCCTTATTCTTAAAAGAGACATAAGTAGGATTTAAGGCTGGTATGGATTTCTATCTCCAGTCGTTTCGACCAAAATGAATAGAAAACGTCGGCAACTATTTCTTTAAATTTTGAAATTAATATAAAAGCGGACCTAATTAAGCTTATGTTATTTTTACCAACTCAAAAATTTATGGGGAATAATTATTGAGATTTTCTCTCGGCACAATTTGCCTGGAGGATTCCGTGAATGAAGGGAGTAAATGCCTTGTCTTCTCTTTTATTGCCTACTTACGTCTCATGTCTTCCGGCTTGTCTAGGTGAAGGAATTCATAAGAATCTATGGGGGATATTTTGCAAGGGCCCTTTGAAACTAATAAATACTTAACTTCTAATTAATCATGGAATAATAAGAGATTTTCATATTTGGGCTTTTAAAATAATCTTCCCCTTAAAACCTATTTTATGAAATATTGCTATAAACATGTTTCTGCTTATTTGCCTGCTAACCTCTGGAAGAACCCAGAAAAAACAACCTCAATTACTTACTTTTTAAATTGAAAACTTCATTTAACTATTCCCCTGTAAGCGGACTGCTACTAATAGGTCTGGTAATATGTCTGGCGATTACCCAAATGAGGTGTGAATCCGGCCATGGGCCAGAAGAGTTGGAGAAAGCGGTTTCGGCATCAGTAGAAACTGGGCGGAACTGTGGCCGTAAAAATGAGGTGTTCAAACAACTTCATTCCCCAGCAGAGGGGTGCTTTTTCAATAAAATTGTAGAATACCCAACCATCTTAATTAAAGGAAGATAGAGAAAAGATCAGAAAAAATATTAAGTCCTTGACTATGGCTTTTTACGGGTACATTTTTAATATAAAAATGGATCGACCAGGTTAGGGCACAATTTTTAGAAATTTAAAAGCATTTAAGTATATGGAATTCGATTGCTGCGAAATGAATTACAAAAGCGATTCCTTCGATAAGAAAACCTTGATAGATTGGAACAAAAATTTCCAAAAGTTGGTGGATTATAAAGAACAATTTGGGCATTGCGATGTCCCTTTTTCATGGGACCAGGAAAAGGAACTGGCAAACTGGGCCATTATCCAAAGAAATATCAAGCACAAACTGCCACCTCCCTTAAAAAAAATGCTGGTTGGCCTGGGCTTTGACTTTAGCAAAACAACAAATACATGGGAGGAAAATTTTGACGCACTACAACGGTTCGCCAAAGAAAAAGGGCATGTTTACCTGCCCATGGATTGCCCTGAATACATAGGGCTAAGGGACTGGCTTTTTAAACAGATACAAGACAAAGAATATTTGATTGGGGAACGATTTAATAAGTTGGATACATTGGGCGTTTTTTGCGGGATCATGGACGTAAGGCCAGGCAGATGGCTGGAGATGTACGGTAGGCTAACGAAATTTCAACAAGAACATGACCACTGTAGGGTGCCTCAAAAATGGGCGCAAGACCCTAAATTCAGTAATTGGGTATGTGTCCAGCGCAGAATGAACGCGTCCAACAAGCTAAGCCGGGAACGGAAAAGTAAACTTGATGCCTTGGGCTTTGTCTGGAATTTTAAAGAGGTTTATGATGCCCATTGGGAACAAAATTACCAGCTTCTTCTGGCGTTTAAAAAAGAATTCGGGCATTGCCAGGTACCAGGGAAATATGAAAAATTAGCGAGCTGGGCGGAAAGGCAGAGAACGGTCAAGAACAATGGAAAATTGTCCGGAGATAGGGAAAAAAGGTTAATTGACATTGGGTTTGTATTTAATTTTAAAAAAGCAAAAGAAAAGGCCTGGCAGGGAAAATACCTCCAATTAATCGAATTT
>JALZND010000634.1 GCA_030857845.1 Bacteroidota bacterium
GCTTTGAAAGACATGCCACCTCCAAGATAAAAAAGCCTGAAGATCTTTTTTCTATCAGGACCTTAGGTTTCAGGGGGGAAGCACTTGCCTCTATTGCAGCGGTAGCACAGGTAGAGCTGAAAACAAAAAGGGCAACAGATGAGCTGGGTGCCTGCATTACCATTGAAGGTTCTCATCTGAAAAAACAAGAGCCGGCAGCGCTCCAGAATGGTACTACTTTCAGTGTAAAAAACCTGTTCTTCAATGTGCCGGCCCGCAGGAATTTCTTAAAGTCAAATCCCGTTGAGATGCGGCATATTATTGATGAATTTCAACGAATTGCCCTATCCAATCCTAAAATTGAATTTTCATTGTTTCATAATGATCTGGAGATATACCACCTTACTTCCGGAAAACTGAGCCACAGGGTGGTGGCGCTGTTTGGGAAAAATTACCAGGAACAATTGGTTCATTGTAAAGAAGAAGTGCAGCATGTAGCCGTACAGGGATATATCGGCAAACCAGACTTCAGCAAGAAAACCCGGGGTGAGCAGTTTTTTTTTGTAAACAACAGGTTTATCAAAAACCATTACCTGCATCATTCTGTATTAAGCGCTTATGAAGGTTTGCTTCCTGATGAAAGCCATCCTTTTTATGTGCTTTTTATTACTATTGACCCAAAACATATTGATATAAATGTTCATCCTACAAAAACAGAAATAAAATTTGACGATGAACGCACCATATATGCTATCATCCGTGCTGCTGTAAAACAAGCCCTGGGTACCCATAACATTACGCCTTCAATCAATTTTGACCACGATGTAAATTTCCAGGCCATTTCATTTACCAATAAAGAACCCTCGGGCTTTGCAGGTAACAAAAATTATGAGCAATACCGGAATAACTCAAGAGAAAACAATAATCACACGCATTGGGAGAAAATTTTTGAAAAGGAACATCCCGGGAATAGCTTTGATTTTGGTACGCTGAATATTCCTGATCAGCCTTTAAATTCTATTACATTTGGCAGTGTTTCTAATAATCCTTCATACCAGGACTCCCTAAAAAAGGATTTAATAAATCATGAGGAAGGAAACAATAATTTCCAGGTACATAACCAATACATTCTTAAGCAGGTAAAGTCCGGCCTGATGATCATTGATCAGCAAGCTGCTCATGAAAGGGTTTTATATGAAAAATATCTTTCCGCATTAGAAAAAAAATCAGGTGCTTCACAGCAATTTTTATTTCCCCAGGCTTTAGAGCTTAGCCCTTCAGATTTTTCATTGGTGATGGAGCTGGAAAATGAAATTAAATCTTTAGGATTTATATTTAGTATATTTGGCAAAAATTCAATCGTGATAAATGGAGGGCCTTCCGATTACTATGGCGGCAATGAAAAAGAACTTTTTGAAGGACTGCTTGAGCAATTTAAGCAAAACAGGCGTGATTTATCCCTGGAAAAAGCCGAAAACCTGGCGCGGTCTATTGCCAGGAGATCATCCATTAAAGCAGGACAAAAACTTACCAATAAAGAAATGAGCGCTTTAATAGATCAACTTTTTGGTTGTTTAAACCCTAATTACGCACCCAATGGTCAGCAGACTTATTACTTACTGGAATTAAATAAAATAACTAACTTTTTTAACAAGTAAGCCGCATGTTTGGAAACTTAACACCTATGGTTAAAAGTATATTGTTAATCAATGTAGGTGTATTTTTGATCCAGTACCTGATGAGTATTAATTTACCTATGATCTTAGGGCTGAGATATATATTTTCTCCTTATTTCGAGCCTTACCAGATTTTTGCACATATTTTTGTGCATGGGGATGGATGGCATTTGTTTAGTAATATGTTTGCCCTCTTTATATTTGGCCCTCTTTTGGAAAGAGTCTGGGGGGCAAATAAATTCCTGGTATTTTACCTGATTACAGGTTTAGGTGCCAGTGTACTGTTTTCTGCTATTAATTTTTATGAAGTAAGGCAGGTGGAGGTCGATGCACAGAATTTCCTCGAAAATCCTGAGCCCGAAGCATTTCGTGTATATGTTGAAAATCATTTTTCCAATCATTACGACAGGAA
>JALZND010000196.1 GCA_030857845.1 Bacteroidota bacterium
TTCTTTCACTGTGCCCCACTATAACATGAGAAACTTTTACGGATTTAAGCATAGGTGCAGAAATTTCTCCAGTATAGGCACCAGATTCCTTTTCATGGCAATTTTGTGCTCCAAGGAATATGTTGTCATTCCCTGGAAGTAGTTTTGAAAGACTGCTCAGGTGAATGAAAGGTGAAGCAAGGACAACGTTAACATCAGATATTACTTCGTCTTTAATCATATTTACCAATTCGGAAGCCAGCTTCAATCCTTCATCAAGGTCTTTGTTCATTTTCCAATTTCCTGCTACTATTTTTTTTCTCATGAGAATTAGATTTCAGTTTTAAAAAAATTTTGTACAAAGATAAAGGAATATACACCACCTGAAAAATTAAATATGAAACAAAAAAAAGAGCTCATTTTAAGAGCTCTCATTTAACTTGTTCTTATTAACTTGCCCTGAACTTGAATTCTGAAAATATAAGAGAGATTGATGCCCGAATGCTAGATTCAATAGCCTCGGTTTTTTCTTTCATAATTCCTGAAGAATATCCTTGCCAAACAAGCTGCTTTGCATCATGGTCAACAAGGTCAATTATCAATGTACCTTCTTTATATTTGTATGGATGTACATTGTCCCTTCCCCACCAGTACCTGTAGCTCATGTTATGGGTACAGTTCTATATTCTGTTTTCTCTTCAACAACAATATTGAAATTTACCAACAAATTCGGGTTTTCATTTGAAAGAATATATCCCCGCCCTTCCATTTCTGAAGTTATAGCATTTTTTATCCTCTTAGTATTTAAGGAATTGTTCAATAATGGGTGTCCTTCTTTATTGTTATCCAAATCTTCCACCCAATAGAAGGTTTTAAATTTTGAAAAATCCACATCTTTATCATAATCCGTTTTCACCAAATTATTGGTTGTTGCACAGCTTAACATAAATTGATGCTTTTTACCTGTATTTTTGAAGACCTGAATAGTTACACTTTAAGTCTTCCGTAAAAAAAAACACCTGCATTTATGCAAGTGTTTTATTTATAAAAACAATAATTTTTACTCATTTGCTGGGATATCATCAAATATCCTTGATACTACTTCTTTAACTTTTTCTTCGTTTTGTAAAGATCCGTTTTCAGCAGCTCCATTAGCAAATGCCTGATATACCAGTTGATTTTGTTCAGCATCTACAAGGTGTACAACAATGGTTCCTTCCTCTATGGTCAATGGATCATTTTGCGCTTGGCCTATTTGAGGTCCCCAAGCTGAATATTTGTTAAGGTCCTGACCCATTGCAAATTCACTTTCTCCATCAAAAACCGAATAATTAACAACCAGGTCGGCCTCACCTTCAGTATAGGTAAATCCTTTACTTTCCATTTCTGCTTTTATTGCTTTTTTAAGTTGTTTTTTGTCCATTTTTGCATGAGACTTATTTTCGTTTGAAGTACCATAAGTACTTTTATTTGCATTTACATCTCGGTCTGTTCCTGTAGTTTCTACAGTTTCACTGCCCTCAGTATTTCCTACGGTTGCATTATCATCAGTAGTTCCAGTACCTATTCCTGTTTGAGTTTGGGTATGAGTTCCTGTCTGGGAATGAGTATTGGTCCCTGTTTGGGTTTGATTTTGGTTATACTCAGTATCAGTTGATTTCATGTCCTGATTACTGTCAGCTGTTCCTTGTTCACCAGTCAATCCCTGATCTTTGTTGCGGGTTGCTGCTTCTTCGTCAGAAATATCACCTTCCTTAGGCTCTTGGGTGTCAGCCATAGTATCATCTCCCGTTGTAGCCCCAGTTGCTCCCTGAGTACCATAGCCACTACCAGTGGTTTCGCCTTTTGCCCTATCATGCTTATCATGTTTATCTTTATCCATACCAGTTGCAGCTTCGTCCCTGTCCATCATCGTAAAGGTTTTATATTTAGAGAAGTCAGCGTTCTGGTCCATGTCTGAATTAATGGACACATCTTGTGCATTACTAAAAGTAAGCGCAAAACATAAAATTATAATGCTACTTAATGTTTTCATATAATTATATTTTAATTTAAAAAAATGTTTAAAAAATAAGGTAATAACCTATATAACACCCCAAATTAAAATATGTTTAAAAACTAAATAATATTTAAGAATAAAATATAAATTAATGAATTCAGCTTAATAAAGAATATTTATTAAAATTATACTTCAAATTTATGAAGGTTTAAAATAGAAATTCTTTCTCAATTTCCCATCTTTTTCCATTGTGCTTCAACAGTGTAATATGATCCACCTGAAAAACATCTTCAAAATTTTTATCTTTAAATTCATTAAAGGCCGGATAAAACAAGTTCTTTTTTAAATCCCGAAAGGCAACGGTTACATGGGGATGAAAAGGACCTTCTTTATAATTACCGTTGAAAAGGTTTAATTCTGTTTTAGAAAACCTCAATAATTGCTTTTGTAGATTTTGCAAGCTTTCATTTTCTTCAACATCTACAAAAATTACCCTTGGGGCAAATGCTTTAAAGCCTGCAAGGCAAAGGGTAAATTTATCTATCCTTTGGCTGAACTTCGTCAATTTCTCATGCAATAATGGGCCTTTTATATCATTCCATTTAAAGGGCATATGCAAGGTAATATGACCAGGTGCATTTAATGCTGCTTTACTTTTATAATGAAGCGATATATATTCTTTTATGCCTATTATTTTTTTATCTATCTCCGGAGGAACTACAATGGCTATAAAATAAAGGGCATCCATTTTAAATTTTTTTATTGCTTATAAATTAACCTCCATGGCCGAAGTATGTTATGTTATACATTTCCGTCAAAATATTTTTGAAGAAATAATGCCTGAGCAGAGTTTTCTGAAATCTGTTTAAAAAATCATAAATACTGAAATGATAATACAATTTCTTCGAACCAAAGCCTGACAAAAATTTTTTTTGACTTATGTAACGATTTCATTAAAAGAGAAAATCTTGCTAATAAAGCATTTAGTATTTTTATTTTTTCGAAGAAAAGTAGTTATTCCCAAAAGTATATCAAAAAGGCTTTCGGTTTATATGTTGATAAATCCATTATATTCTGCAAGTAAAAAAAATCCACTTAATCAGGAAAAGGAAATCCCAGTGCCTGAAAACGTAAACATGAAAATATCTGTTGATGGGTATTCTCCTGCTTCAGAAATTGAATTCAACAGTTTTATCTTAAGCATACTATCTGATACTTTCTCCCCTCCATCATCACAAGTTGATGACATATATAAATCTGTATTTATTGCTGCAAAAAATTACCTTAACATAAAATCAGCGGTTCTGGTAATATATAAATGTCCAGAGGACCAAGAAAAAGTAGAAAACCAATGGGTCATTGGCACCCCTTTGTTCAACCTGAAACAGGATGAGAATATCTGGAAAAATTTCCGCTGGATAAATCAGGCCATCAATAGCAAAAAAAACACCTTTATATATTCCAAAGAAGATTTTCCATCAGAGGCTAAGGAAGAAATTGCATTTTGTAACAATAATGGACTAAAGGGACTTTCAATTGTTCCCATTACAGACCAAAATACTTTAATAGGCTTTTTAATTCTGTTCAACAACGAAAAAGAAAGCTTTAAAAACTGTACTTTAAAAGTTAGGCTAGAATTGATTTCGAAAACCATTGACATTTTACAGAAGAAGCTTAAAGCAGAAAAAGGACTATTAAAAAGTCAGGAAATATATATACACTCAATATTAAACTCCCCTTACCCGGTTTTTACTGTGGATAAAAATGGCTTCATAAAGAAATGGAACAAGCCTTGTGAAATTCTTTTTAAGTTTAATTCGGAAACTTTAGGAAAACATTATTCCATTTTATTAGAGTATAATGAACAATTGGAAAACTGCAACAAGATATTGGAAGGGATCTTCAACAACCAAGTATTTACAAATATTGAAATCAATTATACATGCCTTGACGGATATCAATGCAATACTTTGACCAGGGCCTACCCTTTAAGGGATGTATCGGGCGATATCAAGGAAGCTGTTATTGAGAATATAGACATATCAGGAAAGAAAAAAATTGAAAAAGACCTGGAGAATACAAATGCTGTCCTTGAATTATTCATGTATAAGTCCTCACATAATTTACGAGGGCCCGTTGCTTCAATTTTAGGGTTGATCAATTTAGCCAATGGTGAGGTAAAGGATGAAACATCACTTAAATATTTAAAATTAATTCAGTTCAGCTCCAAAAAACTGGAACAAACACTGCACGAATTACTCGAGGTGGTAAGGATCCGGCAGTCGGAGGTAGAAATTGAAACATTTTCCATTAGTGAGATTTTTAATGAGGCAGTATCTTCCTGTAAACATCTCACTAATTTCCCCTTTGTCAATATTGAATTGTCCTGCATTGAAACTTCAATAATAACCACTGATAAAAATTTATTTTATCCCGCCTTCCAAAGGATCCTTGAAAATGCTATTTTATATTGCAAACCTGGACCTGATGCCTATGTGAAGATTTCATTTGGCATGAAGAATAATAGGGCTATGTTGATTTTTGAAGATAATGGTATTGGCATATCAGAAGAATATCACATAAAAATCTTTGAAATGTTTTTTAGGGGAAATGAAAATGCAAAAGGTGCCGGACTTGGGTTATATATTGCCAAAAGCGCCATCGAAAAACTTGGAGGAAATATTATGTTGTGCAGTGCAGAAGGAAAAGGAGCTACCTTTTCTATATCCCTTCCCCAATAATCTTAATCAACTTTTTAAGTTCATTTTCTGTTTTAGATAAATTTACGCATACCTTTAGGCATAGGTAATCCCAAAATTTATTTATGACAGCTCATTGGAAAAGCAAATTCTTTACAATCTCAATATCCTTAATTATTCTCTTATTCCAAGGCATATCTTTAGCCCAGGAAAAAATACTTTCCCCAGATGAATTTCTTGGTTACACCCTTGGTAGCAGGTTTACACCACATCATAAAGTTGTAGATTATTTCAACTATGTTTCTTCAAAAAGCAATCAGGTATTGGTAGAACCTTATGGTGAGACATATGAACATCGTCCTTTACTGCTTGCCTTTATTTCCACTGCTGAGAACCTGCAAAACCTTGAGGCAATAAGGAAAAACAATTTAAAAAGGGCAGGAATAATCAATGGAAAACCTAACTCCACAGGGCCGGCCATTTTATGGTTTAGCTATAATGTACATGGCAATGAATCGGTAAGTACTGAGGCTGCATTGGCAACCCTATATGCTTTGTGCCAAAAAGTTGATTCCGCAAAGCAGGAATGGCTTAAAAATACCATCGTTATAATAGACCCGACAGTAAACCCTGATGGGAGGGAGCGGTATGTCAACTTTTATTCACAAACTGGAAACAAGATACCCAACCCAAACCCCGACAGCAAGGAGCACCACGAACCCTGGCCAGGAGGCAGGGCAAACCACTACCTGTTTGACTTAAACAGGGATTGGGCATGGCAAACGCAGGTAGAATCTAAGCAAAGAATGAAAGTTTATAATAATTGGCTTCCTCATGTACATGTAGATTTTCATGAACAAGGATATAATAGTCCATATTACTTCGCCCCTGCAGCAGAACCCTTACATGATGTGATCACACAATGGCAAAGGGACTTCCAGGTTGAAATAGGAAAAAACCACTCCAAATATTTTGACAAAAACAATTGGCTTTATTTTACAAAAGAACACTTTGACCTTCTCTACCCAAGCTATGGGGATACTTATCCCCTATATAACGGCGCAATTGGGATGACCTACGAACAAGGTGGGTCAGGAAGGGCAGGATTGGCCATAATAACTGATGAAAAAGATACTTTGACCCTCAAAGACAGGATAGAACATCATTATACCACAGGTCTTTCTACCATAGAAATATCCTCTATTAATGCTGAAAGAATTGTAGGGAAATTTGAAAGATTTTTCAAAGGAAAACATGCGGAAAAAACTGCCTATAAATCTTATGTGATAAAAGATCCTGGCAATAATGGAAAAATTCTGGATCTGATGGATTTTCTTGATAATCTGGGGATAATTTATGGCCATGGAAAGCCCATAAGGAAAATTTCAGGATTTCAATATTCCACAAATACTACAAAAACTTTTGAGGTAACTGAAAAAGATTTGATCATTAATGCCTTACAGCCCAAAGCAACCCTGCTGCAAGTATTGTTTGATCCCAATCCCAGGCTGTCAGATTCTGTAACCTATGACATAACTGCATGGGGCATTCCATATATGTTTGGATTGGAAACTTTTGCCACGCCTTCAGATATTGCGGTTGTAAAACCTGCTGAGAAAATCCAAATAAATAAACTGGTAGTAGATTCACAGCCTTATGCATATCTGGTAGAATGGAACAATCTCCGTCACCTAAAATTTTTAAGTAAATTAATGGATGCTGGCATTAAGGTTAGATTTAGCAGCGAGCCATTTTTTATAGACGGAAAAAATTATACAGAAGGCAGCTTGATAATAACCCGGGCTGGAAATGATGCATTTGGTTCTAAGTTTGATAATTTTATTATAGAAGAAGCCCATAAACAAAATATAGGCATCTTTCCTGCTTTTACAGGCATGGTAGGGAAAGGCAAGGATTTTGGTTCAGGTACAATACGATTATTAAAGGTACCAAAAGTAGCAGTGGTAAGGGGCAACTATATCTCTTCCCTTGCATTTGGGGAGATATGGCATTTTTTTGAACAGGACATAAATTTCCCTATTACCATTTTAGATACAGATTATTTGAACGAGATCAACTTTGCTTTTTATGATGTGATGGTAC
>JALZND010000197.1 GCA_030857845.1 Bacteroidota bacterium
TCTATGAAATGATCTTGAGGTGAGAGTGAATTTAAATATTCTATCATCCTATCATTCCCTCATTCTATCATTCTATCATTCACTCATTCTTCCTATTGGCGGCTCCAAAAATATGGGGTAAACAGTATTAAAACTGTAAATAATTCAAGTCTGCCCAAAAGCATCAAGAAGGAAAGTAACCACTTGCCTGCAGCAGGAATTTCAGAGAAATTGTCGAGAGGCCCAACAGCACCCACGCCCGGGCCGATATTTCCCAAAGAGGTGGCAACTGATCCCATGGCAGTAATAAAATCTACCCCTATCATGGCCATCAACACAGAACCTAATGCGAATATCATAATATAGATCATTATGAAAGCCAGAACATTGAAGGTGATTTCTTGCTTTACTGCTTTCCCATTCAATCTAACAGGAATTACTGCGGATGGATGCAGTTGCCTCTTTAGCTCAAGGATGCTATTTTTGAACAAGATAACATGCCTTACAATTTTTACTCCCCCAGCTGTAGAGCCAGCAGACCCACCGGCAAAAAGCAAAATAAAAAATATGATGGTAATGAATGGGGACCAGCTTGTATAATCAGCAGTAACATACCCTGTTGTAGTTATGATGGAAACAACCTGGAAAAGTGCATCCCTAAAAGATTTTTCAAATGTGGTGCCTGTAATGGAGAAGATTACAAGCCCTATTATTACAGACAAAATCACTATCAGCTTTAAATAATTTTTAAATTCCTCATTGCCTGTAATCTTTTTAAATTTCCCCTTCAATGCAAAATAGGATAAGGTAAAGTTTACTCCTGATAACATCATAAAAAAGATGATTATATACTGGATCAGTGGGGATTCATAATGAGCTATACTGGCATTTTTTGTAGAAAAGCCACCTGTGGATGTTGTAGTAAGAGAATGATTAACGGCATCGTAAACATTCATTCCAGCCAATATTAGCAAAAGAGATTCTGCAATGGTAAAACCAAGGTAAATTAACCACAACCGTTTTGCTGTTTCTTTTATCCGCGGCTGGATCTTGTCTGGGGTTATGCCTGGTGCTTCAGCAACAAACAATTGCATCCCTCCAATACCCAGCATAGGTAAAATTGCCACGGTCAGTACGATAATCCCCATCCCACCAATCCATTGGGTCAGGCTCCGCCAGAACAGGATGCCCCGTGGCATGATTTCAATATCAGTTATAATGGTAGCCCCTGTGGTAGAATAACCTGAGATGGTTTCGAAAAATGCATTGGTATAGTCGGGAATAGAACCACTAAGTATATATGGAAGAGAGCCAAATAAGGACATTGAAAGCCATCCCAAAGTTACTACAATATATCCATCTCTCTTCTTAAGCTCTTTATCTTTTGAGTTCCTGCAGTACATCCATGCTGCAAAACCGGAGCCTAAGGCTATTATTGATGACAAAAATAGAGGCCACTCGTCTCCTTCCCCAAAATAATACGATATGGGAAGGCAGGTAAGCATGAAAAAACCATTGATCATGATCAATAGCCCTAAAAATGCCCCTATTACTTTATAGTTGAACCTCATTTAAAGAAAGATTCTACTTTATGAATTGATTCTGGCTTGCATAGCACAACAACATGGTCTTTAGCCATGAACTTAAAGTTCCCCATGGTAGTATAGCCTTTCCCGTCACGGATCACGCCACCGATAATGGCCGTTTTAGGGAAGTCCATTTTCTTTAAAGGCTTTGAAGTTATTTTTGAGTTTTCCTGGACTTCAAATTCCAATATTTCTGCATCAACCCCATGAATACTAGTGAGCGATAGTACCTGGCCTTGCCGGATGTAACGAAATATAAAATTTGCGGCTATTAATTTTTTATTGATCATGGTATCTACACCAATGCTTTGGGAAAGATGGATGTATTCCATATTTTCTACCAAGGCGATAGTTTTGGCCACACCATGGTTTTTTGCTACAAGGCATGAAAAGATATTTGTTTCGGAGTTTCCTGTCACTGCTATAAAAGCATCCATAGTATTGAGCCCTTCTTCCTTTAGCAACTCAATGTCCCTTCCATCGCCATGTATTACAAGAATGTTTGGGAGCTGATCGGCTAGCCTAAAGCTTCTTTCTTTGTCAACCTCTATAAGCTTAATATTATATTTATCCCCCAGCCTCCGGGCGGCGTTGTATGCTACCCTACTGCCTCCCATGATCATAACATTCTTAATTGCCACCTTTTTTTTGCCGGATAAGCTTAATACCCTTTCTACACCGTCAGGTTGGGCAATAAAATATGCATGGTCATTGACCTTAAATTGATTTTTGCCATAAGGGATGATGGTTTCATTATTTCTTAATATGGCAACTGTGATAAAATTTTGGTCAGGGTTGAGGTGTGCTGCTTCAATGAGGGTTTTATCTTTTAGCAAGCTGTTTTCTTGAATGGAGATACCTATAAGGGATAATTTACCATCTTCAAAATCAAAAGTATCCGTTAGTGCTGCTTCCTTCAGTAACCTTTTTATTTCTTTTGCTGCCAGGGATTCGGGTGAAATAATCTCATCGATGCCAAGGCTTCTCAGGTCTGGTTTGTTCCTGTTGATGAGGAATTCTACATTGCTGATCCTGGCAATGGTTTTTTTCGCCCCTAAATGTTTTGCAAATATTGATGTGGTAATATTGACCTCCTCTGAAGAAGTTACCGAGATCATTAAGTCTGCATTGGCAACATTGGCTTCTTCTAAAATGCTATACGAAGTTGAGCTCCCAAGAATGGTAGTAACATCGAGATGCTCAGAGGCATACTTCAACTTATCCGGGTCAAGGTCTATAAGTGAAATATCCTGCCCTTCATGAGCAAGCAATTTACAAATATGAAACCCTACACTACCGGCACCTGCAATAACTACTTTCATTTTTAAGCATTTAGCTTTAAGCGATTAGCAATTAGCTGCTAATGTACTCTATAACTTCTTGATTTTAACTTTTCCGAACAGCTATACTTAACTCTTTTAGCTGTTCTTCGGCTATTGGTGATGGCGAATCTATCATTACATCTTTGCCAGCATTGTTTTTAGGGAATGCTATAAAATCACGGATGGAATCCACACCGCCAAAAAGGGCACAAAGCCTGTCAAAGCCAAAAGCTATGCCACCATGTGGGGGGGCTCCATATTCAAAAGCTTCCATTAAAAATCCAAATTGGTTTTTTGCCTCCTCGTCAGAAAAACCAAGGTGCTTGAACATAAGCTGCTGTGTATCCCTATTGTGTATCCTGATAGAACCTCCACCTACTTCTACGCCATTTATTACCATATCATATGCGTTTGCCCTAACTGAGCCAGGATCTTTATCAAGAAGGTTAATATCTTCTGGTTTAGGGGATGTAAAGGGATGGTGCATGGCGTGGTATCTTTCATTTTCTTCGTCCCAATCCAATAAAGGAAAATCAACTACCCATAAAGTAGAAAATTTGTCCCTTGATCGCAAGCCAAGATCAGAACCTAATTTTAACCTTAGTTCCGAAAGTGCCTTTCTTGTTGTATTTGCCGGCCCACTCATGACAAGGATCAGATCTCCAGGGGCAGCCTGGCAAGCCTCTGCCCATTTCTTAAGATCTTGCTCATTATAAAATTTATCTACAGAAGATTTTAGGGAGTTGTCTGGATTGTACCGTACATTCACTAACCCTGTAGCACCAATCTGTGGCTTCCTTACAAATTCGGTAAGCTCATCTACCTGTTTTCTTGTATAACCTGCACAACCAGGTACATTAATAGCAACAACCAGCTCTGCCTGATCAAAAACATTAAATCCTTTTCCTTTTGCAAATTCAGTAAGTTCTGTAAACTGCATACCAAATCGGGTGTCGGGTTTATCAGAACCATAATATTTCATTGCATCAGCATATGTCATTCTTTGAAACTCTTCCAGCTTTACATCTTTAACTTCAGTAAACAAATGCCTGATCAAACCTTCAAATGTATTCAATATATCTTCCTGGGTTATGAATGACATTTCACAATCAATTTGGGTAAACTCAGGCTGACGGTCGGCCCTAAGGTCTTCATCCCTAAAACATTTTACTATCTGGAAATATCTGTCAAAGCCTGAAACCATAAGCAACTGCTTAAAAGTTTGTGGCGATTGTGGCAAAGCATAAAACTCTCCGGGGTGCACCCTGGAAGGCACCACAAAATCCCTTGCTCCCTCCGGGGTAGACTTTATCAATACAGGTGTTTCTACTTCTATAAAACTTTGACCGTCCAGGTACTTCCTGGTTTGCTGCATCATCTTATGCCTTAATTCGAGGTTTTTCCTCACAGCACCCCTGCGCAAGTCCAGGTACCTATATTTCATCCTAAGGTCTTCGCCTCCATCTGTATCGTCTTCTATTATGAAAGGTGGCACCTTTGAGGGGTTCAAAACCTGAAAATCCTGTACTTTTATTTCTATTTGCCCTGTGGCAATTTTATCATTTGGTGAAAACCGAAGTACGACTTGCCCAGAAACCTGAACAACAAATTCCCTCCCGGCTTTTCTAACACCTTCCAAAAGTTGCGGGTCACTTTTTCCTTCTTCAAAAACCAATTGCGTTAAGCCATACCTATCCCTTAAATCAAGCCATATCACCCCTCCTTTGTCCCTTACTTTTTGTACCCAACCACACAAGGTTACTGATTTCCCTTTGTCCTCTATTCTTAATTCACCACAATTATGTGTTCTTAGCATAATATTTGTTAATTTTCAAAAGTCAAATTTAACAATTGTTTATATTTTCCATCTTTAATATCCATATAATTTTATTAACATGATCAAATTGGCTTTTTTGGTTCTCTCCGCCTTATTTATTTTTGTTGATGACGACATAAATTTAAAGAAAGTAAAAGTCACTGATGCTATCACTGTTTCACTGCCAGAAACCTATTTACCAATGTCTCAACAGGACATAGCGTCACGCCATATATCATACAGAAAGCCTTTGGCAATTTATACCAATCAAGACCGGACGGTAGATTTTTCAGTAAACACGGCAGTAAGCAATTGGCCCGCTTCAGACTTGGCCCTTATGAAAGGGTTCTATAAAGCTAGTATAGGCTCCTTATTTGGAAAAGTTGATTTCCTAAATGATGAAATCAAAGAATTTGATGGACAGGAATTTGCCATTTTGGAGTTTATTTCGGCAACAGAAGATGAAGAAGGGGCTATACAAAACAACCCCATCCGAAAATATACTTATGTTCAATATGCCATATTTGATGGGGTAACTTTTGTTTTTACTTTTTCAGGACCAGCCCGACAAAAAGATAAGTTACAACCATTGGCGCATAAAATAATGGAGACCATAAAAATAAAGAAACCCCGCAAGTGAAGAACACTGATCTTGAAGATGAGCATTTCATGAAACAAGCTTATCATCAGGCACAAAATGCATTGATGAATGGAGAGGTGCCTGTGGGTGCTGTTATAGTTTCGTCAAAAACAGTAATTGCCAAATCTTATAATCAGTGCCAGCTTCTCAATGATGCTACGGCCCATGCAGAAATGTTGGCAATAACAGCAGCATCGAATTATTTGGGGGCTAAGTATTTGAAGAAGTGTACTCTTTATGTCACCTTGGAGCCTTGCATTATGTGTGCCGGGGCACTATTCTGGTCCCAGATTGAAAGGGTTGTTTTTGCAGTCCCCGACCCAGAAAGAGGATTTAGTAAATTATCGAAAAACATTTTGCATCCTAAAACCTTTATTAAGGAAGGGATACTTGTTGAGGAATGTAAATTACTTATTGATGGTTTTTTTCGGGACCTAAGAAATTAGTACATTTATCCGAATTCAAAATATTATGTTTAACCTATAAATTTTTTAACTATTATGGCTTTTGAATTACCATCATTACCTTATGCTTCTAATGCGTTAGAACCACATATCGATGCAAAGACCATGGAAATACACCATGGAAAACATCATGCTGCCTATGTTAGCAAACTCAATGCTGCCATAAAAGGAACTGAGATTGAAAATAAATCTATCGAGGAAATAATGAGAAACATCAGCAGCCAACCGGCGGCTGTAAGGAACAATGGTGGTGGGCATTACAATCACACATTTTTCTGGAATATCATGTCGCCCAATGGTGGTGGTAACCCTAAAGGCGATGTTGCTCAAGCAATAAATAAAAAATTCGGCTCTTTCGAGAAGTTTAAAGAAGAATTTTCTAATGCAGCGGCAAACAGGTTTGGTTCAGGTTGGGCATGGCTTGCAGTAGATTCACATGGTGAAGTTTTTGTAACCTCTACTGCCAATCAAGATAATCCACTAATGGATGTTGCCGAACAAAAGGGAACTCCAATATTAGGAGTTGATGTTTGGGAACATGCTTATTACCTTAAATATCAAAATTTACGTCCTGATTATGTTTCGGCATTTTTTAATGTCATTAATTGGGATGAAGTAGAAAAAAGGTATAAAAGCATCGCGAAATAAACATTGCGAAACAAACTTAAAGAGCCACAAAATGGCTCTTTTTTGTTTATAGTCCATTATAAGGAGATGGTGTAGCATAGTGCTTGCTCTTCAAAAATGATTCTTGATTAGACACAGGAATAAATTTATTCTACCTTCTTAAAATTTGCCATTTTCTGTGCAATAATACTGGAGGCGATCAATTGCAAGGCATGGTACAACATGATTGGGAGCAAAATTATGCCCAGGGCGCTGTTGTTAATAAACAAAACCTTTGCCATCACAGAACCCTGGACCAATGATTTTTTTGAACCACAGAACAATGCAGTAATCTTATCATC
>JALZND010000635.1 GCA_030857845.1 Bacteroidota bacterium
ATATTTTTCTTCTGTTTACTGCAATCATACGATTTTATAAAATAAGTTACGCCTACAGATAAAATAGCAGCTTATTCTCATCCTTGTTAAATTATTTTACATAAATTTACGTTAGGATAAAGATTAAATATATAACTGCAAAATCTCATGCAAAAATATTCGAAAGTCCTTCTTGTCTTATTGATGTTGCCCCTGGTTTTATTAGCAAATGATAATAATAAAAAAGCTTCTGAAAATCAGGATAATGCCCAAATAACCTGGTTAACTATCGAGGAAGTTGAAGAAAAAGTAAAAAAAGAGCCCAGGATGGTATTTGTGGATGTTTATACGGATTGGTGTGGCTGGTGCAAAAAAATGGACAAAGCTACTTTTGCCGATCCATCGGTTGCAGCTTATGTAAATAAACATTTTTATGCTGTTAAAATGAATGCCGAAGGTAAAACTCCTGTTACCTTCTTAGGCCAAACCGTATCTCCTGCTGAGCTATCCCGTGCTATGGGAGTTAGTGGCTACCCTACAATTGTTTTTATTGACCCAGGTTTTAAAAATGTACAACCTATTTCAGGCTACAGAGGTGCTGAAGAATTTATAGATATACTCATGCAGCTTACAGGAGAAAAAAAAGTTACTAAACCTGAGAACAACTGATAATCAACTAATTTTTTTTACTCATAATTTTGAACCTGCTTGAAATTTCTTCAAACGAAGATACTATTGTTGCTTTATCTACCCCTCAGGGCGTTGGGGCCATTGCCGTAATCCGTTTATCCGGGAAAGATGCAATTGCAATAGTAAACAAAGTTTTTCAGGGCAAAGATCTGCAAAAGCAAAAATCTCATACCATTCATTTTGGTACCATAAAAGATAACAACAAAATTATAGATGAAGTATTAGTTTCCATATTTATAGCACCCCGTTCATTTACAAAAGAAAACGTTGTTGAGATCTCCTGCCATGGATCTTCTTTTATCATTAAACAGATCATCCAGATTCTATTAAAAAACGGTGCCCGCCTTGCCCGTGCCGGAGAATTTACAAAACGTGCTTTTTTGAACGGGCAATTTGACCTTGCCCAGGCAGAGGCCGTGGCAGACCTCATTGCCTCTGATTCCGAAGTAGCCCATCAGGCAGCGTTAAGACAAATGCGGGGAGGATTTTCTTTAGAGATAAAAGAATTAAGGGAAAAGCTGATCCATTTTGCTTCTATGATCGAGCTGGAAATAGATTTCGTAGAAGAGGATGTAGAATTTGCCAGTAGAAAAGATCTTGAAGTATTAATAAACCAGCTACTAAAGGTAATCAACAGGCTGATCGAAAGCTTTGACCTTGGGAATGTGATTAAAAACGGGGTACCTACTGTGATTGCAGGCAAACCCAACACGGGAAAATCCACCCTGCTCAATGCCCTGCTCAACGAAGAGCGCGCCATCGTCTCCGATGTTGCCGGTACCACCCGCGACCTCATTGAAGATGAAATAAACCTTGGGGGCGTCAACTTCCGCTTTATAGATACGGCAGGGATCAGGGAAACAACTGATAAGATTGAAGCCATTGGCGTAGCAAAGACACATGCCAGGATGAAGGAAGCTTCCCTGATCCTTTATATGTTTGACCTGAGCAATGAAGCTATTGAGGCGATCCAAAGCGATATAAAAAAACTCGAGACTTTAAAAATTCCCTTTATCAAAATCGGTAACAAAATGGACCAGGCCTCCCCTATCCTTTTAAAACAATTGGAAGCCATCCCTGACATTTTAATGATCTCAGCCGAGACAAAAGAAAACCTGGAAGTATTAAAGGATAAAATTCTGGAAACCATAAACTTAAGCTCATTCAAAACCGGCAATACCATCGTCACCAATGCCCGCCACTACCAAAGCCTGATGCAAACCAGGCAATCCTTAGAAGATGTCCTGACAGGACTTTCCCGATCCATTACTAATGACTTCCTGGCTTTAGACATCCGTCATGCCCTGCATCATTTGGGCGAAATAACCGGAGAGATTACCAATGAGGATTTGTTGGATAATATCTTTAGCAAGTTTTGTATCGGAAAGTAA
>JALZND010000636.1 GCA_030857845.1 Bacteroidota bacterium
CCGCTATAAATATGTATGGTTTACAGATTGCTATTTCACCTCGGAACTTGCCATACAAGCTCATGAACAGGCGTTTGGGTACATCCAGGGAGTACCCGATGAACTAGTGTATGATCAGGACAAGGTTTTTATAGTAAGCGAGAACAGCGGGGATATTATCCTGACAGATGCTTTTCGGGCTTATACCCGCGAGCAATCCTTCCGCCTGGAGTTCTGTAGAAAAGCTGACCCTGAGAGTAAAGGGAAAGTAGAAAACGTAGTAAAGTATGTTAAACAGAACTTTCTCTACAACCGTACCTTCCATGATATAGAAACCCTCAATGATGAGTGCATGGGGTGGATGGGCCGTACGGCAAATGCCCTGCCCCATGCCTTTACCCAAAAACCACCCAGCTCTGAGTGGATCGTAGAACAGCCTTTTTTATCTCCATATACGGCTTCTCTGCAGAAGCCGGCACCGCTGCCTGCTTATACCGTGCGAAAGGACAATGCCATCTCCTACAAGGGCAATCATTACTCAGTGCCTTTGGGCACTTACAAAGGGCAAGGATCCCTTGTCAGGGTAGCTGCCGATCATGAGGCCCTGCTGATCTTTGATGAAAAAGGCGGGATTGAGTTATGCCAACACAAGATTGCCACGGGCAAAGGCCGTAAAGTTCTCAATACAGACCACAAGCGGGATAAGTCTGCTGCCATAGAAGAGATGATGGACCAACTTTGTTCATTGTTACAGCAACCCGAACAAGCAAAGGAATGGCTGTCAACGATTAAATCAGCCAAGCCCCGCTATATAAGGGACCAGTTATCGATACTGCGGCAAGTCATTGAATCAGCAGAGCTGGATTTGGTAGACAAAACCTTGCAATACTGCATCGCTAATAAAATTACCAGTGCTACAGATTTCAAGTCCATTATCACCCATTACAAGCAAGATGTAGAAGAACCTGGGGGAAAAGTAGTACAACTCAACCCTTTGAAAGGAGCTGTCCCTCCAGGTGCGATCAAAGAACCAAACAAAAGCTCTATCGAAGATTATCAATCAATTTTTAAAAAGAAATAAACCCATGGAAGAAAGAAAACAAATCGATGAATACTGCCGGCAGTTTAAAACCGCTGGCATTAGCACCTGTTTTGACCAAATCATTACAGAAGCAGAAGCCAATGGGAGCGGCTTTGTTGAATTTACCCTTAACTTGCTCGGGGCCGAGGCAAACCATCGCCATCACAATGATATCAAAAGAAGGCGCAAACTGGCCAGACTGCCGCGCAAGAACGATCTGGACGAGTATGACCACGCTTTTGAGAACGGCATGCAGAAAACACGTTTAAATCAGCTCAGAGAGCTCAACTGGCTTGACCAAATATATAACGTTATGCTTATGGGGCCATCGGGTACAGGTAAAACCTTTTTGGCAGCCGGGCTCTGTGCAGATGCCCTGGAAAAGGGGTACGGAGCCTACTTTCGGACCATGGAAGAACTGGTAAGTATGCTCAAAATGAAAGATTTTACCAGAACAGCGATGGCCGAGCACAAGAGGTTATCAAAAGCCAACCTTATCGTTATCGATGATATCATGCTTTTTCCTGTTGAAAAAAGTCAGGCAGTAAAGTTGTTCAATTTTATTAATCAGCTTTATGAAAACACCTCCTTTATAATAACTACCAATAAAATGCCAACAGAATGGGCTAAAACGCTAGATGACGAGGTTTTGGCTACTGCTTTACTAGATCGGTTTTTATACCGTTGTGAAATAATCAACCTCTCGGGAAAAAGCTACAGAATGAAAAATAGAAAGTCTTTTCTTGAAGATGAAAATTAACCGATATACCTTTACATAATTGTGTACTCTTGTTCCCAAAAACTCTGCACTCCTAATTGCCAAAAACTCTGCATTGTTGTTTACCGACTACAAAAGCTACTGAAGGTTCTTTTTTTATCTCTGCCAATCGAGTCACCCAAGGGAATTTCACCCTTAGGTTCTCACGGAACCGTGCTTGAGACTCTCACCTCACACGGCTCTTCTTGTTTATAAATCACAAGTTAATATAACTTAT
>JALZND010000198.1 GCA_030857845.1 Bacteroidota bacterium
ATTAATGCTTGGAATAGATTTGCCTAAAGTACATTTGTTTAAGCATACCTTTAAAAAGTATAATGCTTACAATATAAAAGGAATGCTTATGCATTCCTTTTTTTTTAACTTTTATATTTTTTACCAGAACAATGCATAGAGCACTGCAATCAATCCAAAAATTACAATTGCAGATACGTTAAAGGCGGTGCCAGTATGGAACATGCTTTTCTCAACATGTATGGCTTTAGGGTCATTCTTGCCTTTTAATTCAATCAAGGAGATCCCTACAATAATTAATACCAATGCCAAAAATACCCAGCCCATCCTGTCTATGAAAGGAGTACCTGGAAAAAGGTATTCTATCAGAAAACCTAATGGTATGGTAACTATTGCAGCAATCAATGCAGCATTAGAAGTAGTTTTTTTCCAGAACATTCCAAAAACAAAAATTGCAAAAACTCCCGGGCTCACCAATCCCGTGAAGTTTTGGATGAACTGGAATGCCTGATCTAAATTTACAAGTTGAGGTGCCACCAAAACAGCAATAAATAATGCTATGCTGCTTACTACCCTTCCGGTAAGAACCAATTTGCTGTCATTTGCTTGTTTGTTTATGAATTGCTTGTAGATATCAACTGTAAAAATTGTTGCTACACTATTGACCATTGAACTTAGGGAAGATACTATGGCTGCAATTAAAGCAGCAAAAGCCAAGCCTCTAAATCCAGGGCTAACAAATGAACTCAACAACCAAGGATAAGCTTCGTCCGGTTTTGTTATGTCAGCTTGTAAAACATAGGCTGCTATACCCGGTATTACTACTATGAATGGCATTAACATTTTTAAGAATCCTGCAAAAACCACCCCTCTTTGTGCTTCGCCCAAACTTTTTGCAGCAAGTGCCCTTTGTATGATATATTGGTTGAATCCCCAATAGCTAAGGTTCACGATCCACATACCGCCTATTAATACACTTAGGCCTGGAAGGTTTATATACTCAGGATGTGACGGATCAAGGATCATATCAAATTTCCCTGGGGCTTTTTCATACAAAGCAGCCATGCCTGCCCACATTCCTTCACCTTCCCCTACCGCATCCAATGCCATATAGGTGGTAAGAGCACCTCCAAAAATAAGGACAATAACCTGTACCACATCGGTCCAGGCAACCGCCATTAAACCTCCATAAATAGAATAAAGTGCGGAAAATAAAGCAAGACCTATAATGCCATATACCAATGGAACCCCAACGATAGTTTGCATGGCGAGGGCGCCAAGGTACAATACAGAAGTAAGGTTAACAAAAACATAAACAAGTATCCAAAAAACCGCTAAAGTAGTACGCACACGGGTATCAAATCTTTGCTCCAAAAACTGCGGCATCGTGTAAATCTTCATCTTCACAAACACGGGCAAGAAAAATTTGCCCACCACAATCAGTGTAGCAGCAGCCATCCATTCGTAAGTTGCAATTCCAAGGCCTACAACATATCCTGAACCTGACATTCCAATAAATTGCTCTGCTGATATGTTTGATGCTATCAAGGAAGATCCTATTGCCCACCATGTAAGGGTATTTCCAGCAAGGAAATAATCATTGGAGGTTTTTTCAACTCCTTTTTTAGTGCGTGAAACATATAAGCCTAAACTTATAATCCCAATACAATAAGAAACAAATACTACGATGTCAATGGTTGCTAATTCCATAAAGCGTTAACAGTTGAGAATTTTTGGTTTGGTTGATAATGTTTTTGTCGTGTTGATAGTTGCGTGGCTTTATACCGCTATAATATTATGTAAATTTTCTTTTCAAACATAAATAATAAATAATAAGAAAAAAATTACACTTCTTAGATGCTACAAAAGAAGTGCATTAATCTATTAAATCCTAAGCACTTTTATGGCAAAGTTTAAGAAATTTTCAGCAAGGAGGTCGTTTTGGTTAATTTGTGAATAATATTCTTTCCTTTCTTTCAAATTCAAAATCATTTTCAATAATATTCTACTAAAATTTTAATTAATTATGTGAATTCTTTAGCTATTTTATTTAAAAATTATATTCCTAAAATTTATGATAGGTTCGAGTAGTTTAAGTATCACTATTTTATATAAATAAAAATTATTTTTAGTGATAGTATTACTATTATTAAAAAAAGTTTTATTACTTTTGCAGAAATCATTTACAAACAAAGATGAGTGCGAGTATTAAGTTCTCCCCAAATAATAAACTTTTTATCAGGGACCCCAACGAAACAGAATTAGGAAGGAAGATTATCTCTGAGAGTCTAGGACTTATAGATGAAATAGGATTTGAAAATTTCAATTTCAAAAAATTGTCTTTATTGATCAATTCTACTGAAGCTTCCCTGTACCGCTATTTTGAAAACAAACACAAACTGTTGATTTATTTGATTTCATGTTATTGGGTGTGGCTCAATTATCAAATAGAATTCCACACTAATAATATAAAAGATCCTTCTGAGAAATTAAGGATCATCATTAAACTTCTTGCTGACATAAATACAGAGAGCACCCATTTTAGTCAGCTAAATGAATTGGCTCTCCATCGCATAGCAATCTGTGAGGCAAGCAAGGCATATATGACAAAAGAAGTTAAAGCTGAAGACAAAGATGGCTTTTTTGGTGAGTTCAAGACCCTTTGCGAAAAAATAACCCTTATTGTAAGGCAAATAAATCCTGACCATCCATTTCCAAATGCACTGGTTACTACTTTATTTGAAGCTGCCCATCATCAAATCTTTTTTGCCCAGCATATGCCAGGCTTGACAGAAATCAAAGTAAAAAACAATGATGTACAATCGGTGATCATGTTCCTGGAACACCTTGCTTTTTCATCCCTCTATCAAACTTCTTATAATTTAAAAACTAATGAATAAGTTTTTTGCTAATAAAGTTGCATTGGACTCTATATCATATGTAAATGAGCTGTTTTTTACGCTTTATAAAATAGAAATAGATACCCTTGACTTTAAAACCCTGACCACAAGTAAGGCTACGGTAGATCTTAATACCTATATTGATTATTTAATTGAATCTGGAAATACGATTCACTTGGCATATTTTAGGAATACAATCCATGAAAAGAAGCTTAAGGATATGGTTATACAAAGCCCATACCCTATAATGTTTTTTTCTAAGCCCGGCAATGACACAATTCCCTGTATAGCCCACAAAAATTTATATTATATCATACAAGACAAAAAGGCTATCCCTATAAGCAATTTAAACTATTACCTCGACCATATCCTGACTTTCAAAGATGAGGAAACAGGGAAAGGGGAAGATCAAACTATATTTATCACCAGTTTTCCTAATAAATCAATATTTAGTGATGACTCACATACTGATGCAAAAGATAAAAAAGCGCCTACACCATTTGAACGCTTTATCAAATTACTTGCATCACAGAAACGAGAGATTAGTTATATCTATATTTATGCAATTTTTGCGGGACTAATAAGCCTTTCGATTCCTTTGGGAATTCAAAGTGTAATAGGATTTGTTTCAAGTGGCCAAATATCAACTTCTGTAGTTGTGTTGATTACTTTCATGGTGGTGGCTATTTTAATAACGGGAGGCCTTCAGGTAATGCAACTTTATCTTACGGAACATATCCAACAAAGAATATTTGCCCAAACTGCTTTTGAGTTTTCTTACCGTTTTCCTAAGATCAAAATGGAAGCATTCCATGATGCTTATCCTCCAGAACTTGTTAACAGGTTTTTTGATGTAATTACCATTCAAAAGGGCCTTGCAAAACTATTGATAGATTTCTCTACTGCTATTTTACAGATTATTTTCGGTTTGATCCTGCTATCTCTTTACCATTTTTCTTTTATTTTCTTTGGTATCTTCCTGGTGGTAGTACTTATAATCATTATCCGGTCAACAGGCCCTAACGGACTGAAGACCAGCTTACATGAATCAAAATATAAGTATCAGCTGGCAAACTGGCTCCAGGAAATAGCCCGTGCTATCCACACATTTAAAGGATCTGGCTATAGCAACATGGTCATGGAAAAAACTGATTATATGGTAAGCAATTATCTGCATGCAAGGAAAAGGCATTTTAAAGTCCTTATGTCACAATATCTAAGTTTCGTAGGCTTTAAAACCTTAATAACTGGCGGCTTGCTGGTGCTTGGCTGTATTCTGTTGATTGCTGAAGAAATAAACCTGGGCCAATTTGTGGCGTCTGAAATCATCATCATCCTCATTATGTCTGCTGTTGAAAAGATCCTGATCAAGCTTGATACAGTTTATGATGTTTTGACCAGCACAACAAAAATCGGCCAGGTTACGGACCTGCCTTTGGAATCTACTGGTAAACTTAAAATGGAAGACCTTGATGCAAAGCATGATTTTTCGCTCCAGGTCAGGAACCTGAAATTCAAGATGTTCAACAGCAATTCTTATGTTATTGAGAATATAAATTTTGAAGTGAAAAGCGAAGAAAAAGTAGGAATTTCCGGCTTGAATGAAATGGAACAAAAATTGTTCATCAATACAATTATGGGCATTTACCGCCAATATGAAGGTGTAATAGCTTTTAACCATGTTTCAATCAGGGATATCAGCAAAAGGAGCCTTTATCACTTAATTACTACCAATTCACAAGAGAAAATTTTTGATGGAACCATACTAGAAAACTTATCGCTGGGGAGAAGCAATACTTCATTGCAAGATGTACTTTGGGCCACAAAAATTGCCAGGATTATGAATTTATCTTATCCCATCCCGATGGCCTTCATGCACACCTTACTGGTGGCAGTACCTGGATCCCCAAAAGTTACAGCGAGAAACTCGTCCTGGCACGGGCGATAGCACAAAAACCAAAGCTCCTTATATTTGAAGATTTCCTCCCTTCTTTGGAAAAAGAAGAAAGGTTGCAAATTTTCGATTCTTTGTTGGACAAAGACTTATCCTGGACCATCATCCTGATAACAAATGACCCCAATTTCCTGGAAAAATGTGACCGGACTATAGATTTATCTCAAAAGGCAGTAGGTGTCAAATAAAACAGTTTATAGGATGTATCAATTAGAAAAAGATTTAAAGTCACAGGAAGAAGATCGTTTTACGGCTTTTCAATTGGTGAGGTCCCCCAGTTTGCCAAGAACCCTGGCTCGCTGGTGCATTGGGATTTTTGCCTTGATGGTTCTGTTTACATTTTTTCCATGGACACAAAACATCAGGTCAAATGGAATGCTCACAACTTTTAATCCTGAACACAGGCCACAAACTGTTCATAGCACTATAGCTGGGCGGATAGAACGTTGGCATGTTCAAGAAGGGCAGTTTGTAAAAAGAGGCGACACCGTAGCAACTTTATCTGAAGTTAAAGAAAAGTTTTTTGACCCTGAACTGCTTGTAAGGATTGATGAACAGATAAATGCAAAAGAAGGCGCATTATTGTCTACCAGGCAAAAAGCAGTGGCATTGGAAAATCAGGTTGGGGCGCTTAGGTCTGGCTTGAGGTTTAGCCTCGAAAAAGCAAGGAACAAGGTGAACCAAACACAACTAAAAGTACAAAGCGACAGCACCGACCTTATTGCTGCAAGAACAGATTTCGATATTGCAAAAGTACAGCTGGAGCGACAGCAAAGGCTTTATGAACAAGGATTAAAATCCCTAACTGAATTTGAAAACCGAAAGCAAAAATTCCAGGAAGTAGCCGCAAAGGTGGTATCGGTAGAAAACCGGTTTTTTTCTGCAAAAAATGAGCTTTTAAATGCAAGGATAGAATTGAGCTCACTTGAAGCGGAGTACCTTGACAAGATATCAAAAGCACAATCTGATTTGAATTCGGCCCAGGCTTATTATCACGATACACAAGGTGAGATTTCAAAAATGACGAATGAATATGCAAACATGAGGATCAGGAGCTCCTTTTATAGTATAACTGCACCACAGGATGGATATATAGTCCAGGCACTTAAAAGTGGTATTGGCGAAACAATAAAGGAAGGAGAAGCAATAACCAGTATAATGGCAACAGACCCCGACCTTGCGGTTGAATTATTCGTGCAGCCAATGGATATCCCGTTGTTGGATGTAGGCCAAAAAGTCAGGCTGCAATTTGACGGATGGCCTGCCATTGTATTTTCCGGATGGCCTGGAACAAGTTTCGGCACTTTTGGGGGACTTGTTGCTGTAATCGATAAAACAGGCACCAATGGAAATTATCGTATCCTGGTTGTGGAAGATCCGGAAGATGAAAAATGGCCAGAACCTTTACGTATTGGTTCTGGAGCGTATGGATGGGCAATGCTAAATGACGTACCTATATGGTATGAGATTTGGCGGCAACTAAACGGCTTCCCGCCAGATTATTTCCAGGCTGATGTACCAGCTAAAGCAAAATCATCAAAAAAACCAAATTCAGGCCAAAGCTCATATTAAGGCCGCCATTGGTGGCCTTGTAAAAATTATCCATATATAAGTAGATGAAAATAAATTATTCCATCTTCAAAAAATATCTCCTGATTATAAGCTTGATCATTTGTTCGACCAGGGAAACTTTTGCAGACAATGTTGAAACCTTAACTATTGAGGATTTCCTTATCCTTATCATGGAAAAACATCCTGTAGCCAAACAAGCTGCATTGTTATCAGAGCAAGCCAGGCAGGAACTGCGGGTGGCAAGGGGAATGATGGACCCTACTCTCAACAGCCGGCTTTACAGGAAAGAATTGGGAGGAGAAAATTATTTTACTTTATGGGACAATACCCTTAGGG
>JALZND010000199.1 GCA_030857845.1 Bacteroidota bacterium
CCCTAGAGCGGCTTCCTTTTCCATTCTTTTGCCTTACAGGCTATCAATATCATAGTAAAATTACCCAATAAATTTTCATAATTATCAAATAAAATGCAAAATAAAACCGGAATTATTATCCTAACGGCTATTATTACGCTGTTATGTATTTATTACTTGTCGTTTACCTTGGTCTCCCGAAATATCAACAGGGATGCAATTGCTTATGCTACAGATGCTAACGGAAACCTCAACTATACAAAGAAAAACAACTATCTGGATTCCCTTTGGAACCTTCCCGTCTACAACCTTTTTGGAGCCGAATACACTTACGAGGAAGTAAAAAACACTGAACTAAGCCTGGGCCTCGACCTTCAAGGTGGCATGCACGTAACCCTTGAGGTTTCACCTGTTGAGATCATCAAAGGCATATCAGGAAATAATTCTGAAAAAGCCTTTAACGATGCACTTGCAAGGGCACAACAACTCCATGCCAATAGCCAGGAAAGTTTTGTGCAATTATTTTATTCGGCTTATAAATCCAATGCACCAGACCGGCCACTAAATGCCCCTTTTGTAAATGCTGCAAACAGAGGAAGGATTGGTTCAGAAACTTCAGATTCTGAAGTTATAAAGGTATTGCAAGCTGAAGTAAACGATGCAATAGACCGTTCGTTGATTATTTTAAGGACCAGGATGGATAGGTTTGGGACAACACAACCCAACATAGTTCCTTTAGCCAGTGGCAGAATCCAAATTGAATTGCCTGGGGCAGATAACCCTGCAAGGGTTAGGGAGCTGCTTCAAAGTGTAGCAAAACTTGAATTTTGGGAAGTTATAGAACCACAACAAGTATCGAGCACCATACAAAGCATCAATGCCTTTCTGGTAGAAGAACAAAAAATTGCTTTGCCAAAGGCAAATGCATCCACTACTCCACAACCTGCAACACAATCACCAGCCACTACAGATACTACGGCAAGTGTTGAAGACCTTGCTTCACAATTGGGTGGTACTCAAGGAGAAGGGGCTGATAGCCTTGGGGCCCAAACTTCCCCTTTTATCAGCTTGCTGAAATCCCCATATGGTTTGGTTTACAATGTTTCTGATACTTCAAAAATCAACAGGATATTAGCAAGGCCAAAAGTTAAAGCTTTGATCCCGCCACATATTAAGTTTATGTGGGATTATAGAGGAAATGCAGTTGGTGGTGCACCACAATTGGAATTGCACGCCATCAGGGCTGGAAGGGCCAACAAAGCTCCTTTGGAAGGAAATGTAATAACCAATGCCACACAGGCTCTTGATCAAAGATCAAGGCCAGCAGTAAGCATGGAAATGAACACAGAAGGTGCCAGGAAATGGAGGAAGCTTACAGGCGACAATATTGGAAAAAGGATAGCAGTAGTTCTTGACAATTATGTATTGACTGCCCCTAATGTACAAAGTGAAATTGCAGGCGGACGCTCTGAAATTACTGGAAATTTCACCATTGATGAAGCTAAAGACCTTTCAAATCTTTTAAAAGCCGGTTCTTTGCCAGCACCTACCCATATTGTAGAAGAAGCCATTATTGGGCCAACACTTGGTATAGAAGCTCAAAAACAAGGCATTATTTCTATAGTGGCTGGTCTTGTGTTGGTGGTTGTGTTCATGATCGCCTATTATTCAAGAGGTGGCCTTATTGCAACCCTTGCCCTGGTATTCAATATATTCTTTATCCTTGGCATACTTGCCCAGCTAAATGCAGCACTAACGCTGCCTGGTATAGCTGGTATTGTGCTTATAATCGGTATGTCTATAGACGCAAACGTGCTGATTTTCGAAAGGATCAGGGAAGAGTTGCGGAATGGCATGAACCTAAAGCAAGCTATTGCTCTTGGATATGACAAAGCCTACAGTGCCATCATTGACTCAAACGTCACAACATTCCTTACTGGTATTATCCTTTATGTTCTTGGTCAAGGTCCGGTAAAAGGATTTGCTATAACCTTAATGATTGGTATTGCCTGTTCTTTCTTCTCTGCGGTATTTATAACCAGGGTAGTTGTAGAGTGGATGGCAAAAACTGGTGACGAAAAGAAAATTACCTTCTCTTTTCCTTTCAGTAAAGAATTATTGAACAACATGAACATTAATTTCCTTGCAAACAGGAAAATTGGATATATCATATCATCTGTATTCATAACTCTTGGGCTGGTTGTACTTTTGATACAGGGTGGCTTAAACTTAGGTGTGGATTTCAGGGGAGGCCGGTCATATGTGGTTACATTTAGTGAAAACATGGTTGCTTCAGATGTAAAAGTTGCTTTGTCAGATGAATTTCAAGGTGCAAGCTCGGAGGTTAAAACTTTTGGTGCCGATAACGTATTAAAAATTACTACCAGCTTCTTAATAAACGATGAATCGGCAGAAGCAGACAGCCAGGTAGAAGAAGCTGTGATATCTGGCCTTAGCAGCCATTCGGGCATGTCATTTGTAAGGAACGACGCATTGGTTGGAGACAAAAATTTCACTATTTCCAGCTCTTCAAAAGTAGGTGCTGCCATTGCAAATGATATCCAGTCAGCCTCATTAAAAGCAATTGCCCTATCTTTAATAGTGATCTTCCTTTATATTTTGATCAGGTTTAGAAAGTGGCAATATGGTCTTGGCGCTATTACAGCACTTTTCCATGATTCCCTTGCCGTTATTTCTTGCTTTGCATTTGCAAGCCTGTTTGGAAAAGCCTTTGAGGTAGACCAGGTATTTGTTGCGGCTATGCTTACTGTAATAGGTTATTCCATCAATGATACCGTGATTGTATTTGACAGGATCAGGGAAGATATAGGATTAAGGCCAAAAAATGATACGGTGGCAACAATAAACGGTGCAATCAACAACACCATGAGCCGTACCTTGATTACTTCATTTACTACCTTAATAGTGGTAATTATATTGTTGGTATTTGGTGGTGAAGTACTAAGAGGATTTTCTTTTGCCTTGTTTGTGGGTATTGTGGTAGGTACTTATTCATCTATCTATATTGCCACCCCAATAGTAATTGACCTTTCAACGCAAAAAGTTGCTAAAAAACAGCAGGTACCTGCTTAATATCTGCAGCCAATTTAATAAATAGTAAAAAGCCTGGAGATTTAGATCTTCAGGCTTTTTTATTGAATGTAACACCCTTTAAGGTGGTTATGACACTATTGTTTTTAATAGAGTGGACATCAATCACTATTTACAAGAAGTATAATTTTTCCTTTCATTTTAAATTGCTTTATATGGGGGTGTGAATATAGAATAAGATATCAATGGTTTGATGATTATTTGAACTACTCTGTGTCGCCTAAAATTAATACAGCTTGCTGCCATAACAAAGCACTTTTCTAGTGAAGAGAGTTTTTTCATAAAAGTATTGCATCTATTTAATATATTTTAAAAGAACTACAGTTTCCCTTACACAAATGTGCATTTACGTGTATCTAAAAACCAACCTATTCTTAAAGCAATGATGTACGAGTAGATATTTGAATTTGTGATTTGCAGTTGATAACGACTAAGAGCAATCGGGCATTAAAACCCGATTTCCTGCCATAAAGATTAAAGATTATTAACACTAATTAATTTTCATTTAGCACTTTTGCCCCCTGCTTTTAGCCAATGTTATACTTTCGAGCTTTTTTTAATTAAATAATCACTTTAAAATAGCCGTAATTGGCTTTCTTTCTTAGGATAAAATACTCCGATTATCACAAAAGGATTGTTCGACCTTCTCATATGCCATTGCTTTGTTGTTCCTAAAAAGAAATAGATATCTTTTTTATTAATAAATTCTTCTTCATAACGCTGACGTACTTTTAACAATGCTTGAGCTTTATCCCCTTCTGCTGCTTTTAAACAATTCCAATAAAGTCGACCTATTTCCCAGTCTTCAATCATCAATCGGCTAGTTTTACCAGAGTCGTCTTTAAAGCGATAATAAAACTTATAAGGAAGTTTTGGAATTAATATTTCAGGTGATTTATCCTGAGAAAACAAATCACCTTGCTTGCGAAGTTCTTTCCATTCATTCTTCCACTCTGGCTCATCTTCTATAATTTCCAATCTATCAATTCTTGCAGGTTTGAATGCGGCAAGTGATTTATTGGCAGGTGCTTTGGACGAAGTAATCAACTCATCTAGATTGGTGAAAACATATTTAAGGCATAATTCCTTTCTCAAAGCCCAATTGTCTTTTGTGTCAATCCTTTCATGAAGTTTTAAATCTCGGAAATCATAGTTTGTTGGTGAATAACTTTCGGACCTAAAATCATCTGTACGTTTGTTCAAATCCAACTCTATCCAAGTGTATTTAAACTATTTCATTTGGCCCGATTCTCTTTGCCCTAGCAAAAAGCTCAATGGAACAGGATATATTCGGATCCATTCTCCATTTTCTAAAAGACCTGCGGTACAAACCAACTCATCATAACTTCTGGATGGAAGCGGATAGGTCGTAACAGTGAGCAGAACTTTTTTTCTGGTCATATCATAAATGAAATAAAGGATAGTTAAAGTCTGGTAATTGGCTAATAGAAGTTGCTAAATGTGATCGGTGGCATTGACAAGATTTAGCTTCAAAGCACGTTAACGCAATGCGTTTGTGCTTCTTTAGCAAATCCAAGATTTGCTTTTGAATTTCTATTGTTTTCTTTAAATTAGTTTTACGGTATTCATCAAATAGTCTGTCATAATCATTTTGAGTTTCTAAAAGCTTTCTTTTGTCAGAATCAATGCCAACTTCTGGAATATGGCAGTACTCTATATCTAAACTATTGCAATAGCGTTTTAGTAATGTTTTGCTAAAACCAAATTTCATGCTTAAAGGGTTTTTACGAACGTCAACTAATAATTTCACATTATTACGGACGAGTTTTTGCAAGTACAATTCTAATGAAATACCCTCATAACCAATAGTAAATAAAGTGGCTTCTACTGCTTTTGGAATTACCTTTTCAACGCGTTCATATAATTGACTTTGCAAAATTTCTTTGGCTATACTACTTCGAATAGCAAAGAATGGAAAATTCAAGTAGGTGTGCTTTATTAAAGCATTACTGTTCATTTTTCCATAGTCAGCAATTACTTCCTCAAGAATTTTTTGATCTTCTGTTTTTAATTGCTGAAAAAATTTTGCTTCGACATTTTTTGTATAAATGTTTTCCGTTTCTTCTAGTATATTTTTTTTTACCATGGTATTCATATCCGCTTTGACTGAGAATGAATAACAACCAAATTTATAAGGCACAAAGTCATATTCGGGTTGCGATTTTTTCATTGTGTATAAAAACAGCAACTTTTGAAAGCGTAGTTTCTCTACATTTCCACCCATTAATTCTATTAACGCTAATATGATTTTTCGTCTGTAAAACATGGCCCAAAGTTACAAAACCAACTTCCGGTTAAAGAATTTATAACGTCTTTTTTTTAAAAGTGTATTGTTGATGAAATGATGCATGAAGCACAACACCTGCAAAAGCGAACAATTATTGCGTCTATTTAATATATTTTTAAAAGAAGTAAAGTTTCCCTTACACAAAAATGTGCATTCACGAGTATCTAAAACCAACCTATTCTTAAAGCAGTGATGTACGAGTAGATATTTGAATTTGTGATTTGCAGTTGATAACACCAGCAAAGGCGAAAACAATAAAAAAGCCTGGAGATTTAGATCTTCAGGCTTTTTTATTTAAATGAAACTCCCTTTTAAAGTGAATATGAAACTATTATTTTTAAAAGATCTTATATCTAACCCATTTTACAATAGGTACAATTTTCCCTTGTATTAAGAAATTAGTTGAGTACCTACTACAAAGTCTCTTTTACAACGCCGCATTTCAACATTTTATCACCAAAATAAGGGTTTCTTATTTCTTTTGAATTACTGAGCCATGAAGCACCTTCATTGTTCAGTGCCATGGGGCAATGTTGAAAATATACTTCTTCGCCTATTCCAAATTCTTTAATGCTTTTGTATAAAGTTTCATTATACACTGAAAAATGCTGCCTTTGCTCTTTTATATTTTCAGAATTTTCAATTTTTTTCAAGCCTTGGGTAAGTTCATTGGAGTATGTCCCCCAGATTTGATGCGCATTTTCTTTTAGTAGCTTTATGTCAATTTTAGCAATAGCATCTTTAATGGGCTTGACTGCTTCTTTTATTTTCAGTGCATCTGAAGCCACAAAAGCGTCATTTAGTTTCAAGTTCGCTTTAAATACGGACTCAAGTTGTTTCTGAAACTCCGGGTTGTTCGTTGACATTTTTGTTTCTGTCTTTTTGTTTTCAGGCTTATGGTTATGCTGCGCATTCACTCCAAAAGATATTAAACCTAAACTCAATGCCAGGATGCTGATTTGCTTTTTCATATTGATTGTTTTTTATGTTATTAATTTAATTGAATCTTTGATTATAATGTTAATGTTGATGATTTTTTATTTCTTTATTATCTAATTTAATGCCAGTATTTATAATTTCCCTTACTTCACCGCACATTAACATTGCCTCGCCAAAATAAGGGTTCCTGATTTCTTCAAACTCACTGAGCCAAAAGGCGCCCTTATCGTTTTTAGCCATAGGGCAATATGCTTTATAAACATTATCTTTTTGCACACCAAAATTTTGTACTGCATCTATCATTCTGTCCGACAGGGTTTCAAATTGTCTCCTTTGATCTTTCAGGCTTTTGGATTTCACAATATTATCAACAGATTTTTTTAAAGGTTGTGCTAAAAG
>JALZND010000637.1 GCA_030857845.1 Bacteroidota bacterium
ACTCCACCCACTATAGGCCAGGTACAATCCGATTGCCCCTGATATGATATTACTTATAAGTGAACGAAGGCTTATGCTGCGGAAATCCAGCACTTTAGCTAATCTGATATTCTGCACCACGCTTAAAGAATTGATGATTAACACCAATCCCAGCACTCGAATTATTTCTGTGAGTAACGGTTCCTGGTAAAATCGGGAAACCAGTGGTGCGCAGAAAAAGATGACGAGATAGGTGGCTATTGATAATCCTATATTACTCCAGAAAACAGTTGAATAGTCCTCGGCTGTCGCATCTTTCTTTCTCATCAAAGCGCTTCCTAAGCCAGCATCAACGAAAGGGCTTAGGAGCGCTATGAAAACCCCAACCATCGCTATCAAACCAAACTCACTAGGAGCAAGAAGCCTGGCCAGAAACACGGCTATGATAAAGTCGCTGAACAGATTGCCAAAGCGCTCTCCAGCCAGCCACACAAACCCTGAAGCAGCTTTATCCTTTAAATTGTTGTCTTTCATAGGTCAGCAACAAGTATTTAAAGCAGGAGGGCAAACTCAATGATGAATTGAAAACAGTCTCTTTTATCTACTCTAACACTTATTTTTCAATAATTTTGAGCCCTCAGTATTGCTCTACAGATCATTTTTACTTCTTCCATCGACAAATCATGATACAAAGGCAAACACAAAATCTTGGTTGAAATTTCGCTTGATACTTTAACTTCCTGGTTAGGCTTTACATAGTTCAGTGTCTCTAAAGAAGGATAGAAATACCGCCTTGGATAGACATAGACACCATGTAAAGCATTGCTCATTTTCTTTACAATCTCTTCATTATCAAACAGAACCGGGTAATAAGCATAATTGAAACCTGCTTCCGGGTTAAGAAAAGGCTTGCCAACCTTCAAAGATTTTAGCATGCGGTTATATTCCTCTGAAAGCTGCTGCCGGCGTTCAAGGATTTGATTTACATATTTCAAGTTACATAAGCCCATAGCGGCATGAAACTCACTGTTCTTTCCGTTGATTCCCACTCCAAAAAATTTTTCCGGCCCATTGTACCCGAAATTACGCATATGAGCGATCTCTTTAGCAATAACCGGATCATGGGTGACTATAGCACCTCCTTCAATGGTATGGTAGAGTTTAGTCGAATGGAAGCTAAGCGTGCTTACATCACCATGCTGCATCACTGATTTACCTTTATAACTAGTCCCGAAGGCATGTGCAGCATCATAGATTACCCTCAGATTATGCTTTGCAGCAACAGCTTCTATTTTTTCTACTGCACATGGATTACCAAAGACATGGGTAGCAAGAATGGCACTGGTATCGGTCGTAATAGCCGCTTCAATAAGATTTGGATCAATGTTGTAAGTAGCAGGGCTGATGTCCACAAACACAGGCTTGCAGCCTTCCCATACAATACTGCTGGTGGTAGCAACAAAAGAAAACGGAGTCGTAATAATTTCACCCTTTAACTTCAAAGCTTTGATGGCTATCTGAATAGCAATTGTCCCGTTGCTAACAAAGAACAGGTGTGGTACATCTAAATATTTTTTAAGATTGAGTTCCAGTTCATTTACCAGAGGTCCATTGTTTGTCAGCCAAACCCTGTTCCAGATACCCTGCAGGTAGTGATCATACTCTTCTTTGGGGGGCAGAAAAGGTTTAGTGATGTTTATCATTGAGAGGCGATGTTTTAAAAGGTTGTGTATGTACTTAAAACAGATAAATGAAGTGGGTCTGAAATAATGGAAGATTATATACATTTAAATGAAACTGAAATGCTCCGTCATAAGAAAGCGGATGCCGATTGGTAGACGGGTTGCCTGTGCCAGCAGAGAATTCAGGCTGTTTTATACTTTATTGCCGAGCCGACAGGCCACAAGGAGGCTTAGTGTACTCAAGCCGATACCACTCGCTTTCATAGGAAATCACTGCTTCCAGAGCTATTAAGCTTAAAGTTAGTCCTGCCCTTTATAGTATAATGTTTCTCAACATAGTGCTTAACTTCCTCATCTGTATTTGCATGTAGTATGGTGGCCCCGGAAA
>JALZND010000638.1 GCA_030857845.1 Bacteroidota bacterium
CTTGTTTATCAGCGAGGCCAAAAGCTCCAAACTAACGGTGGCCTCTACCGACAGACAACCTCAGGTAGAAATAGAATATGGTAAAGCTGGTACTAAGGAAAAAGAAACATCCGTGTACGATTTTGACATGCTCATTGATGTAAAAGGATGGAAGGCTATGGGAAATAAATTGCCAAATCAAAAAATTTCAAAGGTCAAATTGCTTGCAGTAAAGCCGTCCGATGATGTAGAGACAAAAATTGAAACAGAAAAAGTATATGACGAATCAATTACATCTTTTGAACCAGGTTCAACAATATCATTGGATATCAAAAAGAAAAATGGTTCTGATGATCAACTGGGGCTGTTTTAATTGAGTTTCACATCATTTCAATTAAAGCTCCCGTGGAAAATAAATCCATTATAAAGTAAATCAAAACTTTGTATATACATAGGTAATGTTCGGTTTTTCGTTCTACAATATTGAAGATAACAAATGCAGAAGCTCAAAATAGTGAGTTTGATTCGCTTAAAATTATTAAAAACTGAATATTATTGAATTATTCATACGTCATAATTATCTGACTGACCCATTCAGCAATTGTATAAACCAATAAAGTTTTAGAAATTTATATAACTACAGATTTTTCCTGGATGATCCTAAAATTTTTCAAAAAGCTTTTAAATTTTATATTTATAATATTGCTGTCAGTAGTATTATTTACGGCACTCTCAAACGCATGGGTTCTCTTCATCACCCATAAGCACATCTTTTTTGATAGCAAGGAAATACCAGATAACGAATTTGCGTTGGTTTTGGGCACAAGCAAAAAAATGGTAGGAGGGAGCCCAAATCCCTATTTCTATTATAGGATGGAGGCAGCTGCTGAGCTTTTTAAACATGGTAAGGTTAAAAAATTTATTTTAAGTGGTGATAACCGTACAAAGTACTACAATGAGCCCAATGACATGAAAATAGCCTTGATGGAATTGGGTATACCAGACAGTGTAATTACGCTCGATATTGGAGGATTACGGACATTTGATTCAGTTTTAAGGTCTAAAGAAATTTATGGATTAAAAAAAGTGACTATTGTTACCCAGGGATTCCACAGCTCAAGGGCAGTATTTATAGGCCAATATTTTGATATTGAAGCTTCTGCCTTTGTAGCCAAAAACAGGCCATTGAACAAGTCATTTAAATTGATGGTCAGGGAATATTTTGCCAGGACAAAAGCGGTTATTGATATTGCCCTTGCACAATATGAAACTTTCTTATAAACAATCTTTTGAACCTATTCACATTATATAATTATGAATTATTTCTATATTCTTACATAATTGAAATAAAAAAATATATTCCAGATTTTCATGTTTAAAAATGGTAATTTTAGGTGACTATTGACAATGATTTGATATATACCTGATTACACTTTATTTCCATGCCTTTAAATCTTTGAGATAAAATACAATCATTAGAATTGGATGCATTGATAAAGAATTAAAGATAAAAAAGTTAGAAGTTAAAAATATGCCCCGTTTTATTAATAAGTGCTTTATCTTATTAACTTGTATCATTTTCATTTCATGCGAAAATGAATATTCCAGGTATAAGATTCAAAATGAACCTGTTTTTGACGAAAACTATTATAAAGCTTCATTGAAATCTATTGAAGAATACATAAAACTCAACCCAAATGAATCAGGAGCATATTATAAAAAAGCTATAGTACTTTCCAAGATCAATAAAAATAAAGAAGCTGAAAGTGAAATTGAAAAAGCAATTTACCTTGAAGACAACCCTGAATACTACCTCCTGGCAACACAAATTTACCTTGAAAATGGAAATAAGGAAAAAGGCCTTCAAACAGCTTTAGAGGCTGAAAAAGCGGGGTTCAACAATGGGTGGCTCTTCTCCGCAATTGCAAACATCATTTTACAACAAGGTGATACATCCCGGGCTATTGAGTATTTGGAAAAAACTATATCATCCAATCCAAATAATCCTCTAAATCATATAAACAAAGCAAATTTATTGCTGACAATAAAAGATACCACAAAAGC
>JALZND010000014.1 GCA_030857845.1 Bacteroidota bacterium
CAAGATGTTAAAATCGAAAAAAATATGATAGTGATAATGACTTTTTTCATTTCTTTCTAATTTAAGGTTTGTTCAAAGGACTTGGGTTTTTCTAGTTTGTTACGGTTTTTCTTAAATTGTTGCCAACGTTTTGCAGCTACCCGAAGGGCGGGATTTTTACCACAAAACTTCATTCGGAGAACTGAACTTTCGGCTTGCACAAATGTGTCTGCGAAGCACGAAACCCCGCCTTTTGGGTAGGTGCTGTTATCTGCTGCCCTTCTTTCTATCGTCTGTTTTGTCGTCAATTTAATTCTGCTTTTGCAAATCCTACTGTATCTCTATAAAGTTGTGGCGAAATGTCGGCATTAGTTTTGAAAAGTCTGCTAAAATAAAACTCGTCTGTATAACCCAAGCTCCAAGCAATTTCTTTGATTGGTTTGCTTGTCATATACAATTCTCGTTTGGCTTCTATAATTATTCGTTCAGTAATTAATTCGGTAAGTGTTTTGTTGAAATGTGTCTTAACCAATTTTGCCAATGCGTTTGCAGAAATATTTAAAAGTGTAGCGTAATCGCTGGCTGAATGTTTTTCTTTAAAGTTTTCTTCTATTGCATTTTTTAAATTCCGCAATACAAAAGGTGTTTGTGTGTCCGTAAATTTTGGTTCGTAAGTAGTTGATTGTGTTTTTAACCTTGAAGCTGTAACTAAAAGTATTTTCAAATTTGGTACTAATAATTCATAGTTATTACTTTCATTGTTTTGTACTTCTGTTTTAAGTTGGTTTATTATGTTCTCAAAATTTGTTTGAGTGTGTTTGTCAATTTCAAAGAATGGTGCTTGATAAATATTATTAAAAAGCACACTGTCGCAACTTGTTTCTTGTGGATTGCGGTGAATACAATAAAAGTCGGAATGAAATTGAATAGCAATGCCACTAATGTTTTTATTGGTTGAAAACATAAATGGCTGATAAGGTGAAAATGTAAAAACTGAATTTTCTTGAAATAAATATTCCGAGAAATCCACTTTTAAAAGTCCATCACCTTTTTTTATCCAAATAAAAGAATAAAAATTATTTCGTTGTAAATAGTCAAAATGGCTGTTGTCGTTAAACGAAAACAGCTTAAAAGCAAGATTACCATCTTGCTTGTTTATAATCGTAAAAACATCTTGCTCGTTCATTTTTACATCTGTGTTATTTTTGCTTACTTCTTACTTTCGTTACTTGCTCGCCTGCAATACCCCAATTGTCGGTTTCTACTTCGTCAATAATGACAAAGGTAGTGTTTGGATTTTTATTTAGCACGTTTTGAAGTAAAGTTGTAACTCCTTCAATTAATTGAGCTTTCTGTTCAGATGTAGCTCCATCTTTTGTGATTTTGATATTTACGTATGGCATAATTAAGTATTGATTTTTTTTCTAATAAATGGTGCAACAAAAAGTAATGATGGTAAAGCTAACATAAAGGCAATGAGCCAACTTCGTAGCCAAACAAAAATGAAATTTTGAATAAAGCAAACATTTACAGCTACTAACGTAAATGTAATGTAGCTTGTAATTACAAAAGCAATGATAGTAGCTGTTTTTAATTCCGTTTTTGTAATCATTTTAATATCGCTTCTTGATAGGTTTTTAACAACTCAGGATTATCAATAGAACCGTGATGATGTATTTGTTTCCAATCATTATTTACTTTTACAAATATTCTGGTAGTTCTTATGGATAATGGAAGGTCAATTTGGTCGGTTTTGAAATAGCCCCTTTCTCTTCCTGTTGCAAAAAACATATTCTCTGATTTATGTATTGAAAAGTCATAAAACTCAACATAGACCGTTGCTTTTCCATTGAAAATTTTATTATAACCATATCCAATTTCGCTCCAACCCCTACGAATGCCACCAATTGGATTATCCATTGAAATTTCTTCGGTATTCAACCAAGATTGCTCCATTAGTTCTACGTCTTTGGTGTTAAAAGCTTTGTAAAATTTAGAGAGAGCCTTGATTTCTGAACCTTCATTTGGCAAATCTTTACCGTCAATAATTAGTGTTGAAAGGATTTGTGCTGTCATAATGCTAAAATTAAATAGAATGGTTGATGCTGTTAGAAATGATTTGAGCATTTTAAATTTCAGTTGATTGTGGAAAATCTATTGGTACTTTCACTAATGCAAATAAATAATTGGTTATAATTTTATCGCCAATGGTCATTACAACATCAACCAAATTTTCAGTTGTATATCCTGCTTCAAAAAAGGTCTGCTTTGTCTGTTCGCTTGCTTCGCCTTTGTTTATCACAATTTCTTTTACTAATGAAGCGAGTGCTTTCAACTTTGCATCAAATGAGATAGCCACTTTTCTAATTTCTACAATTTGTTCGTCTGTAAAACCAATCATTTTACTTACTGCAGTATGTGCTGCTTTGCAATAATTACAACCATTTAGCTGGCTTACTACTAAATTGACGACTTCACGCTCTTTGTTATTAATTGAGTTTTTTCGGTTTTGCAATGCCAAGTAATCTGCTAATGCCGTTGGCGAATAGGCAAACGTAGCGTACATATTAGGAACAAAGCCAAGTGCTTTTTGCAAGTTGTCAAAAATTTGTTTGTTACTTTCAGTAACACTTTCTCTTGTGGGAATGATGAAATTTTCCATTTCTATAAATTAATTGTTGTGTCGTTATTGACAATGCAAAGATGCTACAACACTCAATTTTAAAGAATGGATATTTAATGCTTTGTAATGGATATTTCTTTCGGGGGTGGGTGGCTTTGGTTCTTCGTTTTTTTGGTCTGGTCAATTTTAGCAGGGTGTTTCACAGGGTTGCAGATAACTTAAATAAAGACGAACCTATGACGCCTTTATCTCTAATGCCAGTAAGATATTGCATTATAATAAAATCTCCAATTCATGATTTCCTTTTACAGAAACAAGAATTTATGGTATCTTAAATGCAACGTATTAAAATACAGCTGCAACAATACGAATTATAATGCCTTATCATTTATGGTTTAACATGCAATTAAGCGGATTCATTCACAATCTGCGGCATGCGTTCTTTTACCATGTTCTCTTGCAAAACATTTCTACGATTATAACTTGCTATATCCTCTCCCACTGATTTTTCCTCAATTGTTTGCATATCGTTCTTTATCTTTCGTGCAATTACTTCTGCCAATTTTACCGGTACTGCATTTCCGATCATCTTGTATCCAGCAGCTACATTTTTATAATAAAAAATAAAATCATCTGGAAAGGTTTGGATCCTGGCACATTCCCGCACGCTCAGCCTTCTGTATAAATTTTCGAAGCCTGGAACAAATATCCTTTTATCAATATCAACAAGTTTCATTTTTGGGGCTTGCGGGTGCATCGGTGCATGGCGTGCCCCTGCCTGAATGGTAAAAGAAACTTCGTTCCAGGAACGGACCCTATTCCTTGAGAGATAAATTGAGGAAAACCCTCCAGTCATATATTCATGGTTGGGTATGGGACAATTATTGCCATTTGATGAAATTCTATTGCCTGCAGGCAGGGCATCTCCTTCCAAATCTTTAATTGCCTGCTCCAGCGTTACTTTGTTTTTGGATGTAGCTTCTTGAGGAAACTTAAATTCAATTCCCAGGTCACTTCTGTACCCAATAAAAAATACCCGTTTCCTGTCCTGGGGCACGCCAAATCAGCAGCATTCAAAAGTTTGAAAGATAATGTATAACCACATTCCTTAAACATACTCTGAATATTTTCCAAAGCCTTTTTATGCCTTGGCAGCAACATCCCTGAAACATTTTCCGCAAGGAAGAATTTTGGATGCTTGTCTGCCAATATCCTAATAAAATCAAAAAACAATTGTCCTCTCTTATCGCCAATACCTCTCAATGCCCCACCTGCACTCCAGCTTTGGCAGGGCGGCCCACCAATGATCCCGTCACAATCCGGCACTTCTGAAGAAGAAATCGCTGTTATGCTCCTTCTGTCCAGAACCGTATTCTGATGGTTTTTTTCGTAGGTTTCCCAAATGTCCTTATCATATTCATTGGCCCAAATACAATTGAATCCTGCTTTTGAAAAGCCCAGGTCCAGGCCACCAGCACCGGAAAAAAAAGAAACAACGTTCATAATTTATTAGATATCCTTAAAGATAAGGAGATTTTTAAAATTTAAACATTGTAAATTCTTTAAAGTACTTATAGGATTGCTAAGTGTCTTTTCAGGGAACAAGACTCTTTGGTATAATCATAAACTTCCAGACAATAACCTGGTTGCCTGACTCATTCAAAATTTAATATTCAATTAATCTCAGCAACATTTCCTTCACCTTTCCTGAATTCGGCAGCATGGCCTTTTCGAGGTTGATGTTTAATGGTACTGCTGGTAAATTTTCGGAGCCCAGTATCATTACCGGGGCATCTAAAAATTGAAAACATTCCATGGAAATCCTTCCTGCCAGGGATTCCGCAAATGAATTCTCCAGCGGTTCTTCCGTTAATACCAATACCTTATTATGTTTCTTTACTCCCCGTACCACAGCCTCCCAATCTAATGGGTACAATGTTCTTAAATCCAGGATCTCAACTATTCCAGAAAGAGCTTTTGCTGCTTCCTTGGCCCAATAAATTCCCATTCCATAGCTGATTATCAACACAGTTTGCCCTTCAAAAACTTTTGCTTCATCTGCTTTTAAAGCTATGGCGGCTTTGCCAAGAGGAATAATATATTCTTTATCGGGCATAATACGCTTTGCATCCTCTGTTCCAGGTAATTTTGACCAATATAACCCTTTGTGCTCCAACAAAACCACTGGGTTTGGATCATAAAAAGAGGCCTTTAGCAAGCCCTTCATATCGGCAGCATTGGAAGGGTAAACTACTTTAATGCCTTTAATATTCAGCAATGTTGATTCTATACTTCCTGAATGGTAGGGCCCTCCCCCGCCATATGGACCTATTGGTATCCTGATCAGGGACTGTACAGGAAACTGTCCATTAGACAAATAACAACTTTTTGAAAGCTCTTCAACAAGCTGGTTGATGCCTGGCCATACATAATCTGCAAATTGAATTTCTACAATGGGTTTGCAGCCTACGGCAGACATTCCAACGGTTGAGCCCACAATATATGCTTCCTGAATAGGGGTATTGAAAACCCGCCCGTCTCCCCATTTTTTAGCCAGGTTGGCAGCCTCCCGAAATACCCCCCCAAGATGGCTTCCTACATCCTGGCCATAAAATAAAGCTTCCGGGTGCTTCTGAAGGATTTCATCCACCGCATGAAGCGCAGCATCTACCATGGTAACTTTCTCCCCTGCTTTTGGTGACCTTATCCCCTTTTCCTCCAATATGGGAGTGGGGGCAAATTCATGGTCCATTAAAGTCTCCATATTAGGTTCAGGTGCTTCTAAGGCCTTTTGAAAAGCAGCAAATACCTCATCTTTTGCATTTTTTTCAATATTGGCAAGATTCTCCTCTGGTTCACCCAATGAAACAAGATATTGCCTGCAAAAAGGGATAGGATCGTATTCTTCATGTATATGAAGGTCTTTTTTGCCCCTATACCATTCTTTTCTTACCCCAGAAGTATGGTGGCCTAAGAGGGGGCATTTGGCGTGTACCAACACCGGGGACCTTTCCGTGCGGGCAAAATGTATTGCTTCAGCCAGGGTAAGGTATGATTTCATGAAGTTCGAACCATTTACCTGCATCCTTTTCATCCCTTTAAAACCGGCGGCAAATTCATAAGAATCCATAGCCCTCATTTCTTCACTGGTGGCAGAAATCCCCCAATTATTATCCTGAACAAGGTAAATGATGGGCAGCTTTTTTAAAACCGCCATTTGAAAAGCTTCCGACACCTCCCCTTCCGTTACGGATCCATCGCCCAAGGAACAAATAACAATGGGCTTATTTTTATCATCTGCCAGATTCTGGTTTTCACGATATTGAATAGCGTGTGCCATTCCAGTTGCCGGTATGGCTTGCATGCCTGTGGCTGAGCTTTGGTGTGGTATGGTAGGAAAGCCTTTCCTTCTCAATGAAGGGTGGCAATAATAAGTCCTTCCTCCGGAAAAAGGATCTTCGGCTTTGGCCATCAGCTGCAGCATCATTTCATATGGGGAAATGCCTAAGGCAAGCAAGATTGAGTCATCCCTGTAATATACAGATGCAAAGTCGTAAGGTTGAAGCTGAAGCCCTGTAGCTACCTGTATGGCTTCGTGCCCACGGGACGTACTGTGGACATACCTGCTACATATGGTTTTATTTTCATCAAACAAAGCAGACATACTTTGCGCTGTAAACATAACACTATAGGCTTTAAGAAGTATTTCCTTATCAATATTATATTGCAACGCACCATCTATTACAGATTTCATATTAGGTAGCTAATAAAGAAGCATAATTTTATAAATTACTTAAAAAATCGGTAATTGTTTATATATTTAAAGATATCTTCCCAGCCTTATTGACTTTTTAGTCTTAACCAATATCATTTAATGGCAAGACTTTAAGGTTATATGTGAATCTAGTGGGAAAGTCTGATTTATTTCATACAAATATTTCTGCATCCAACAACATGGTTGCGCTAGGGTCTTCCCCCGGATTGTGAAAGCGGGCTTAAAAAGAAAACAATCCACCATCTGTTCCAACCTTCGCACTCAACTCCTGACGGGCAAGGCGTTCAGGTTTCGTTTCCTCAACATCGCTGTTTTTTACCCGCACATCCCCCACTGACCAAATGGTAAAAAAATGCAACTTATGATGAAATTGGTAAAGTATAGACACCCACATCAAATTCACTTTCAAACTCTCACTTAAATCTAGATCTAAAAATTTCGCTGTCGCAAGTATTATCACCCACTATAAGTCATTTAGAGCCGATTTTTAAAGAACGGTATCTTTGAATATTAAAAGACTTTTAGGTATTTAGCATTTTTTTCCGATTCTATAATTATATTCAGGCTTATGCTTCATATTGTGCTCCATTTTCTTGTCCCCGCCATAGTTGCAGGAATTTTCTATAGAAAAGAGTGGCAAAAAGTATTCCTAATCCTAATAGCCACCATGTTGGTAGACATGGACCATTTGCTTGCTGACCCCATTTACGATCCAGACCGGTGCAGCATAGGGTTTCACCCATTGCATTCTTATGTTGCTGTAGGGGTTTATTTTATTATGTTGATATTCCCAAAAACCCGCATTATAGGCCTCGGACTGGTGATCCATATGGTTTTGGATTTTATTGATTGCTATACCTAAAGCCCTTCCGAATCCAGACAGCAATTTATTGTCAGCGATTTCACAAAAGGCAAAACACATTATATTTTGCCCGAAATTTTGTGGACCTTCTTTTAATTTTTACGATCTTTACCTATGGATCTATTTGTTACTGCCTTAAATTCCGGAAGCAACGGAAATTGTTATTATATAGGAAACGAAGAAGAAGCAGTGCTGGTGGATGTAGGGATTAGTTGCCGGGAAGTTGAACGCCGCATGGCTCGCCTTAATTTAAGGATGGATAAACTTAAAGCAATTTTTGTTTCCCATGAACATTCTGACCATTGCAGGGGGATCCCCGTACTTTCAAAAAAATACAAGCTTCCCATTTTTATCAATATGGGCACATTGCAAAAAACCTATATTAGCCCGGAAAGTCCACTTCTCAATATTTTGAAACCTAATGAACCGGTCACTATAGGCTCATTGACAATTACGGCTTTCCCTAAGTTTCATGATGCTAATGATCCATTGAGCTTTGTGATAAAATATAATGATATATGTGTTGGGGTATTTACGGACATAGGAATGGCCTGCCCACATGTTATCAAGCATTTTAAATGCTGCCATGCCGTATTTCTTGAAGCAAATTATGATTCAAACATGCTGGTAACAGGAAAATACCCATATCATTTGAAAGTGAGGATCAATAGTGATAAAGGCCATCTTTCAAATCAACAGGCCCTTGATTTATTTTTAGGGCATCGTCCCATTTTTATGAGTCATTTGTTCCTATCACATATTTCAAAAGAAAACAATGACCTTAAACTTGTTCATGAATTGTTCAATTCTTATGCCAATGGTGTTGAGGTGGTACTGACTTCACGCAATCAGGAAATAGGCGTGTATAAAATTTCAAAGGACCATGCGCTTAAATCCTCTGAAAAACTTCTTATGGGCAAAGGGATCAATAAGTACCACAATAATTTAGGCCAACAACTGGGCCTTCCTTTTTTATGAATTTTTTCTTTCAGTTACATGAAGGAATGAAAAACAATTGTGTTATTCTTATCTATGGTCAAGTAAGGAAAAGCAATAACCAAACCTCTTATATTTTGCACGCCCGCGCTAAAATAAGTCAGCATTCTGAATAAAAAAGCCCCGACCTCGTATCAATGCTTCGTAAAATTCTTATTTTATCAATTTCAATAAATTAATTTTAATTTTGAATCAAGCATCCTGTATAATACTTATTGAAAATTTAAATTTTCAATAACCAATAAAATAGGTATGTTGCTTTATGCGACTAATTATATTTGATATAGATGGGACCCTGGCCAATACGCAAGAAATTGAAGATTATTGTTTTAAAAAAGCTTTTTTAGAAACTCTGGGTATTGATATTTCAAGCCAGGAATGGCATACCCTTGTAAATGTTACAGATTTAGGAATAACTAATGAGATTTTTTTTCGGGAAAAACAAAAGCCTATATCTAACAAAGAAGTAGATGCTTTTAAAGAAAATTTTATTTCTCACTTATCTCATGCTTTCAGTTGCGACAAACAAGTTTTTAAGGAAATTTCCGGAGCAAAATCATTTTTTAATCTACTTACTGAACAAAGTAACTTCAAAGTGGCAATCGCTACAGGTTCCTGGAGCGGCTCCGCTAAAATTAAACTTGAAGCAATTGGCATACCTTATCAAGAAATCCCTTTCAGCCATTCTGATGACTTTATATCAAGGCAGGAAATTATTAAAGATGCCATTGAAAAATCAAGAAAAATTTTTAAAACTGATTTTGAAAAAATTATTTACTTCGGTGATGGTATATGGGATTTTAAAACTTGTGAAAGTTTAAAAATACCTTTTATTGGAGTAGATCATAATTCGAATGGGAAATTAAAAAGCCTCGGTGCTGCATTTGTAATTAAAGATTTTTTAAAACCTCTTGATATATTGGAACTGATGGTTAAAGTATAAATATAGCGTCAGTAAATCCTTATTATGTAAATACTGAACTTAAAAATCCCTTGGGTAAATCACTTAATGAAGAAAGTAAAAAATAAAATTGAGTTATTCATAGCTATTCATTAGTTACATCATTCTTTAAAATAATTTTAAAAAATGTTTTCCGATCTTGTCCTATTCTCTAAACCTGGATCGTCATTGACCACTCCTATTTTTCACCTTGCGCTGCTACTAATATATTTTATTTTGATAAAAACTAACAGAAATATAAGTTTAATACTGGACCATATCAGTCTTAAAACTCTTGTTAGCTTACATATTTTCAGGCTTATGGGATATTTTTCCTGCTGCTTTGGTGGATAGGCCATCTCCCTAAAGAATGGGCTTTTCCAGCAGGCTTTGGTGATATTGCCACAGCAATTTTTAGCAGTTATTGCAACTAAATATGTTATTGATCATAATAAATCACTTTTTTGGCTCTATTTATGGAATTTTTTCGGGCTCCTTGACATAATTTTTGGTGGTGGCTTTGGCAGTAAAAATATCCCAGCTCAGTTTACTTCCAGGCAGCAGTATTCAAAGCCTTGAATTGTTATCAAATTTTCCTTTTTTATTATTTCCTGCTTTTGCACCTGCTACCATTAACTTTCTCCACTTATACATCTATAAACGGCTAAAAGATTTTAAATGAAATTTAGATCATATCCATGTTTAAGGAAATATGAATTTTTAACATTTTCCCATTTTTTGCGGCAAATTAAACCAGGATTTATAACTTCAACTTTAATATTTTCTAAATTTTTATGGAAATGGTATATATTTAACTAAATTAATAAGATAACTTTTTCCATATTAATATGAATCTTGATCAAATCCAATATTATAAAGAAAGAGCTCAGGAATTTGAGAAAATTTATAAAAAAAAAGAACGTCAAAAGGATATTCAATTTATCGGTAATTTTTTAATAGATATCTGTACTGACAAAAAGGTTTTCGAAATTGCTTGTGGAACCGGTTTTTGGACTAAATGCATGAGTGAATCTGCCAGTTCAATTTTGGCAACTGATGTCAATCAAGCTGTAATAGAAATAGCATTATCTAAAAATTACAAAAAACCAGTGGATTTTTGTTTGGCAAATGTTTATGACCTAAAGGCTATACAGGGAAATTTTAACTTAGGATTTGGAGGCTTTATTTGGTCTCATGTGCCCAGGCAAAACTTAACAAGTTTTATCCAGGAATTGCTTTCAAAAATAGAATCTGGCGGTACTGTTATCTTTATCGACAACCGCTACATAGAAGGTATAAGCTCGAATATAGAAAGTGAGGATGAAAACGGAAATACTTTTCAAATAAGGGCCTTAGAGAATGGAACCACTCATAAAATATTAAAAAATTTTCCAAAAGATGAGGAATTATATGACCTGATCGATCCTTTGGGGACAGACATCAACATTATTAAGTTAGATTATTATTGGCTGCTCTCCTGCAAAAAAAGATAAAACCCTTTGGGTTATACTTTTTTCCAAATATCCTCGTACTCGGCTGGTGAATTTTTAAATATTGACTTCACAAATGGGCAAAGGGGCACTACCATTAGCTGATGTTCCCTTGCATATATTGCCAAATTTTTTACAAGCTTGGTAACTATACCTATCCCTTCCATATTTTCCACAAATTCTGTGTGATAAACAGACATTTCCTTCTCAGCAATACCCACTACCATTTCTGCTATTCTTTTTCCACCATCTTCAATAACAAAAACATTTTTACAGTGATAACATTTCTAGAACCGAATCCCATCATCCTTCCTGTCTTTGTTATCCTTCAGGTATAGCAAATTAATCGGGAGGTATCAGACTGAATTTTTGGTAAGGGTGCTTTGTCTGCCACCTAGCTTAAAAAGTTTAGCTACTGTGATCCACTTGTACTAACACATTCTCAATTTTTTTGCTGTTGGCACCCTGTTGGATAAATAAAATGATCCAACAAACCTTTGTATCGGGCTCATTTAATGCTATCCAGGTGAGTGTTAATACATCCTTATTTATGACGAAGACGGTTTTGGCACTTATGAAGTAGCGGATTCCGAAGCCGAAAGTTTAAATTCCCACTAAATTTCAATAGAGATACTTCCCTTTTTTTAGACACTTTAATCGCCCTCTCATAAACAACTTGTTATTACGCGTAGGCAATTTTTAGTTCATACTCCATATAATATGCTGTTGCTTCAGCTATTTTTCTGTTGTGCAATATTTCGATAATATGAAATGATAAGTCAATACCGGCAGAAATTCCACCCGAAGTGAAAATTTTATCAGATTGAACAAACCTTTTTTCAGGACTTGGAATTCCACTTGGAACTATTTCTTGCATATGTTCATAAACTCCCTTGTGCGTGCAATAAGGTCTATTATCAAGTAATCCTAACTTACCCAACAACCTGGATCCGGAGCAAATACTTACTGTATAAATGGTGGTTTTATGTACTTCCATAATCCAGTTTAATGTCTCATCGTCAAGGATTTGTTTCCGAGTTCCAACACCTCCTGAAATAATCAAAATATCAATTTGCGGGGAGTTGGAAAAAGTAAATTTAGGATTTACGGATAAACCGTTTACAGCACTAATTGGAGACGAATTTTTTGCTACAGTAAATACATCGAACAACTCATCATTATTCAACTCTGAACAAACGGCAAACACTTCAAAAGGGCCAGCGAAGTCAAGCACCTCGGCATTGTCAAAAATTAAAATTCCGACATTAAATTTTCTATTTATTTCACTCATATTTATTTATTTATATTGAAAAGTCTTTCTTTTTTTGATAATGCACCAATCTAATTGTCTCCTTACCGTTGGAACCCAACGGAGAAATAAAGCGATCCAATAAAACTTTGTCAATCTGACTCATTTAATTTTATGCAGTTGATACGCTAATGCATGGTAATAATTTTCAAGTGCGTCCGTATGGGCATTTAGAAACAGATAAGGCTCAATCAATTCGAGCTCCATTAAGTAAAGTCTGCCGTTTCTTATTAGGCCATCAACTCTTGCGTAAAGGGTATCGCTCGCAAACTGTTCTATATACGCTGCTGCCTGTAATATTTCTTCTGATTTAGGCTCTGCGGGAATGATACTCCCACCCAGATAATGCTGTACACGAAAATCACCGTTCTTTGGAACCTTCAATACACTATGACTGTAAATTCCGTTAAAAAAGAGATACGACCACTCTCCAAGATAAATTTCATCGAAGAATGGTTGAGCCATGTAGCTTTCGATACGAAGAGATTGGTAAATAGAATTTTGTTTAAGGTGCACATCGCTTCGGCGGAGAATAGCTGTACTTTTTGCACCTGCACTTACGCAGGGTTTGATAATGATTTTGTCGGTACCTAATTGATCAAAAAGATTGGTAATATCCGGACGTGTCCCTTTCTCCAAAAACAAAGTTGATATTACATTTAAACCTGCGTCGGCAATTTCTTTGAGATAGTGTTTATCACTGTTCCATCTCACTAGTTTATCTGAATTCAGTACTGAAACCTGACTAGACTCCAGCATATCAAGCCAGGTATAAAAATCAGTAAGTTTTTCATGGTAGTCCCATGGTGATTTAAGGATGGCAATTTCATAATCGGCCCAATTTACAGCAGGGTCGTTCCATATAATGCGTTCTATTCTCAAATCTTTCGATTTCAAGAAGTCTAGTAGAATGCTGTCTTCGTCTTCCATAGATTCGACGGTATATTTTTGCTGTACTTCATAGCTGATGAATGCTATTTTCTTTTCTCTGTAACTGTTCATTTCGAATTTGCCTTACTTTATTTACTATATATATTCAAAAGTATTTCGAAAATGGACTAGTTAAAAGAGCCATTATAATATATTTGTTAGAACCAATTAATACCGTTCTAATAGTATTATCGTATATGAGCAATGGCTAAGACATCTCCTGAAATTTTGTTGCCTTTTATTCACCTTGACAAGGCCGCTAAGACGCCGATTTATAAACAGGTATACGATAGCATTAAAGAAGCCATTCTATCAGGCATGCTAAAGCCAAAAGACCGGATGCCCGCTTCAAGAATTCTTGCACAAGGGCTGTCAATAGCAAGAAATGGTGTGATATTAGCGTTTGAACAATTGATTCTTGAGGGCTATCTAGTTGGTAAGGTAGGTGCAGGAACCTTTGTCGCAGAATTATATGACATGCAACTTCCTCGAGGAAAGAGGCACCCGTCGAAGTCGATAAAAGAATTTGAAAGTAACCAAGAAAAACTGGCGATAGTAAATAAATTGACACACCGGAAGTTCATAAGTAATGATTGTGCCTTTGAGCCTATAGTCCCATTCCAAACATCGGTTCCGTCATTTGCTGATTTCCCCTATTTTACATGGGCAAAAATCGCTGCGAGCGTTTATAGAAAGATGGATTCACTCCATTTAGGCTATGATGATAGTCAGGGATATCTTCCATTAAGAGAATCTATAGCCAAACATTTGCGGCTTAATCGTTCTATAAATTGCACGTCCAGCGACATTGTGGTTGTTAACGGATCTCGGCAAGCGATTCACCTTATTGCCGAGATATTAATAAAAAAAGGAGACCAATGTTGGATGGAAGATCCCGGTTATGGGGGCGCAAAGTCTGCGATGATACGGTTTGGCGGCAGAATTTGTCCGATAAAAATAAACGAATCAGGTATAGATTTAGAATATGCAGTCGCTAACTTTCCCAAGGCGAAACTTGCATTCGTCACCCCCTCTCATCAATATCCGATGGGGATTACAATGCCCTTAATACAAAGGATTAAATTATTGGGGCATGTTTCTAAGCATAATATGTTTGTGGTAGAAGATGATTATGATAGCGACTTCAGGTATAACGGCAGGCCTATTGCTGCTCTAAAGGCAATCGATACTGAAGGCAGCGTATTATATGTCGGAACTTTTAGCAAAAGTTTATTCCCTGCATTAAGGATAGGATATATAGTATTACCTTCCATAGAGATGGCCAAACAGTTTGCCTTCCTTAAGGCCACCACCGACAGGCAGAATCCTATTGTAGATCAAGCCATTTTACATGAATTTATGCGTTCAGGCAATTTCGAAAGGCATATACGGAAAATGCGGATACTCTACAAACGTGCGCAGGATGATCTGGCGTTGCTCTTGACCGAACAGCTCGGAAATAAGATTCGACTCTCCCCTGCTGATGCCGGTATGCACTTTGTTATCGAATTTCTTGATAAAAAAGATGCAGATCTTATCAGGAGAAAGGCGAACAAGGTGGGACTGATTTTAATGCCTGTAGACGACTTGGCAATCAAATTTAAAAAGCCAAATAGTTTCGTAATAGGATTCACCGGATACTCAATCCCTCAACTGACTCAAGGTGTGAAGCTTTTAAAAAGTGTAATAGAATCTTAAAAACAGTTTTCTAAACTATCAATTTCTTGATTTCCCTATCAGCTGAGTATTATATTTTTCATAGTATATGAATGTTTCACATTTAAAAGCAATTAATTTTCTAGATCTAATAATTTAATAATTCTATAATTGACAGATGGTTGTCCAATAATAGACGCTCTTTTTCCCCGTTGTTGGGTGTTTTCACCAACGACAATTGAGAGAAGAATTAGCCAAGTTCCCATGGATTTAGAACTGGAGGAAGAACACCAACAAGAGCGAGGGGGATTCAGGTAATAATTTCTTTATTTCAAACATCATTTTGTTACCCACAAATGCAACCATTACCATTGTATCTCATCTTATTCAAATAAACTTATTATATATGAAGTTCACTCCAATTTTATTAACCTTTTTTGTTTCAGTTATTCTAATTTATCTTTAATAACAAGCTGTAGGGGTCAATACAAACCTACAAGCATGCCAAATGACTCAACTCTTTCCTTGCCAGAGTTAACTTTTGAAGCTTTTTGGCAAACATTTGAAGATCATTACGCTTTCTTTAAGTTAAGAAAAATTAATTGGGGTAGTACATATACACATTTCAGGGGTAAAGTAAATTCTAATACATCTGATGAAGAGCTCCTAACTTCAGTATAGCTGTTACCAGTGAAGAAAAGCAATTGTTTGGCCATGCAACCGGCCAGCAACGGGTTGAGCTGTTTCCAAAGACCGTTACGGAGTTTTATCTGAAGATTGTTGAAGCACATGTTCAATTCAATGTGACCGACAAGGGTGTTGTTGAAAGTCTGACCTTGTTCCAGAGAGGGCAGGCACTCAAATGACAAAAAGTGAAGTAGTTACTTCCCTGATTTCGAAGCAATATTTAATTTTTGCTTGTTGATTAGCGACAAGATGTTACTCACTGGTTCTGTCCTCGCAGTATCTCCCGCCTCGGAGACTTTGCGCTTTTTATGCACCCACTTAATCTAACATCCTATCCATGCCTTTGTTAAATCTATATCTTCTTATTCCTTATAGCTTATTACGTCATACACACCCTACCATTCAGGAATAAATGAAGATAATAATAGTATAGCCCGGTGGTCATTTTGCTCAGACCATGCTAGTGATCCCTAATACGCAATACAATACGGCATTGAAAACAATTGACCTTTGTTTGAGATGGGCAGGGAAAAAGATTAAATACCTGAACTTTCAGACAATACAATATCATCTTTATCATAAATTGCTTGACAGGGAAGAAGCCAATAGAAATATCTTTGAGGAAGTATTAAGAGCTAAAGAACCTTTTGTGCCTCAGGGAATAAGGGAGCTATAATTATTCTTGTCGCCCTAACTATTTAAAGTTTTTTTTTAAAAGGTATTCTGCTGCTCTGTAAATCATAGTGTTTTCATTCTGTAGGTATCGCTCCGAGGAACCCGTCAGATTTAGTTAGGAATATAAGTAGGGATTTAACTATGGTTCGGTTTTGTCCTGAACTTTTTCCAGTTGTTTGGCAGCATCTGGTAAAGGTCCTTCTGTTTGGGGCCTGGATTCTTTGGAAGGAATATTTACCAACATCTTGATAGTATTTTAAATAATCATCATCGTATTGATTCATTGATCTATTTCCAAAGAATTAAATATTCAAGTAAATACTTATCGTTTTTAACATTATGAAAGAAAGTCAATTTTAGGAATATAGATTTTCTACTTATGTCTCAGGGATGTAATATTTTTGAATGCTTTTATAATTCATAAAAAAATTAAAATTCAATCTGTTTAAAATATTATAATATTCCAGGTAAAAGGTTATATTATTTAAATAATATATTTTAATACCGTTGAAATTTAGTTCAATAATTACAATTATACAATTCAAATAATTATCTGGTAATGTTTAATAACCATTTAAATCATAAAATATACATCAGAATTTTACATCATTATTACATTCATTACCCCTTCCTTTTTCAAATTGAAGCCTTTAAAGATCCTGTATTTAAAATTCTTAAAAAAGAACTTTAACTTTATACCCTGATTATTCATTTCCATAATGTTAAAAAAGAAATTATATATAATAGTTGGCTTCTTATTAATGTTTATTTCTTCTTATTCACAAAACATTAGTGGAATTGTCAACAGCTACGCAAAAGTTACAAGTATTAATGGATCAACTTTAACAATAGAAAATCTTTTAGGACAAGAAATTGATTTTCAGCCCGGAAAAAGAATATTGGTCATTCAAATGAAAGGGGCAGATATAGACCGAACCAATACAAGCTCTTATGGTGAAATAATTGATTTAAAAGAAGCAGGAAATTATGAAATAGCAGTAATAAGTTCAAAGAACGGAACTGGCAGTTCATTTAGTATTACAGTTTATGATTTGGTCCGGGAATATGACCCTAATTCTTTTGTTCAGATTGTTTCCATTCCTCAATATATAAATGCGACGGTTATAGCTGATATTACCGCTTCTCCATGGAACCCTAATAACGGAACCGGTGGGGTACTTATAATTGAAGTCAGTCAGACTCTTACTTTGCAAGCCAATATAAATGTCAGTGGAATGGGATTCAGAAGTGGTAATTTTAATACCGTCTCGTATGATTCCGATTCTGACCTTGTGACTTTCGTAAATACCGGCAATAATATAAATGGACAAAAAGGTGAAGGAATTGCCCATTATGGCCTTGAAGGCGATCACGGAATGGGAGCATTGGCTAATGGTGGAGGAGGGGGAAACAGTCATAATGCCGGAGGTGGAGGAGGAGGGAATTATTCCTCCGGAGGCGTAGGTGGCGATTCCCATTTTGAACCTTATGGTGGTGGGGGAAATGGTGGTAAAAAGCTTTCTTATAATGCATCTATAAATAAAATTTTCATGGGAGGTGGTGGTGGTGGAGGACAACAAAATGAAAATTTAGCTTCCAGAGGTGGGGATGGTGGCGGTATAGTCTTTATAAGAGCCAATACGCTCAATACAAATTGTGACGCAACAAGGATTATAAGTGCCAATGGAAATAATGCACCCAATACACCGGGAAATGACGGTGGTGGAGGGGGAGGTGCCGGTGGAGCTGTTGTTTTAGAAGTAACCACATTCGATCTGAATTGTAATATCAGTATAGCTGTAAATGGAGGAAATGGAGGAAATGTTTCTTGGTATGATAAACATGCTGGTGGCGGTGGCGGTGGGGCTGGAGCCATTCTGTTGCCTGGAAGTTCCGAAAATTCATTTTTAAATATGTACAGTGGTTCTGGTATTCCAGGTAAAGATTGCGATGAAGATTCCTGTTCAAGTACCGGCACTCCCGGAGAACCTTGCTCAGGAAATGCTTGTACCGGAGAAAATTCCTGGACCATCAACCTTCCAAACAATCCCCCGGTAGCAGTGGATGATGTCATTACCACAAATGAAGATGTAGCAGTAATATTTAATGTCATGGATAATGATTCTGATCCGGATGCAGATAATATTGTACTTACGATCTTACCGATAAATGGCCCTTCCAATGGCAATCTGGTACTGAATGGGAACAATTATACCTATACGCCCAATGCCAATTATTACGGTATCGATAGCTTTACCTATGAAATTTGCGATAATGGCACCCCTTCGATCTGTACAACCGCAGAGGTAACCATAAATATTACGGCAGTAAATGATGCTCCAATCGCTATGGACAATACCGCCGAAACTGATAAAAATGTACCGGTGACGATAGATGTCCTGGCCAATGATTCTGATATAGAAGATGATTTGCTTGTAGTATCTGCAACATTAATAACAGCCCCGTCCCATGGAAATCTGGTATTGAACCAGGACCAAACTTTTACCTATACCCCTAATTTCAACTATGTCGGAAGTGATTCTTTTATATATAAAGTTTGCGATGATGGCACACCTTCCATGTGTTCATCTGCAACGGTAAATATTGTTATAAAAAATATCAATTATCCCCCGGTAGCAGTAGATGATGTCTTTATCACAAATGAAGATGTGGCAATAATATTCAATGTCATGAATAATGATTCTGATCCGGATGGGGATAATATTGTTCTAACCATCTTACCTGTAAGTGGCCCTTCAAATGGCAACCTTGTCCTGAATGGGAACAATTATAAATATACGCCCCGTGCCAATTATTTCGGTTCCGACAGCTTTACCTACCAAATTTGCGATAATGGCACCCCTTCGATCTGTACAACCGCAGAGGTAACCATAAATATTACTGCAGTAAATGATGCTCCAATCGCTATGGACAAT
>JALZND010000639.1 GCA_030857845.1 Bacteroidota bacterium
ATAATCGAATCAATATTAAGGTTGATTATTTTTCTAATTTCCTCAGGCTTCATTTTATGAAAATACCCGTGCAGGCCAAATCCAGCATTGTTCACCAATATGTTGATGTTATAATCATTTTCCCTGCACCAGTTATAAATCTCCTGGGCAGCATTTTCTTTGTTTAGGTCCTGTACAAAATATTTTACTTTAACTGAATAACGTTCTTCAAAATCAGTTGCCACCTCTTTTAAGGTTTCTTCCGTTCTTGCAACTAATATCAAATTATTTCCCCTTTTGGCAAATTCCTCTGCAATAGCTTTTCCAATACCTTTACTTGATCCTGTTATAAGTGTAAATTTCATATCCCGATGGTAGAAAGATCCCAATCTTTATGGTTGTTGTAGTAAATTTTTCCTTTATGTATTTCCAATGGCGAAGCAATATTATTATGATAGAGCTGACCGGTCCCTAAGCCCTGCGGCAATGGGTTTTTATATTCTGCTGTAAATTGGCAAATGGCATTCAGCCCAATATTTGATTCCAGCGCTGAGGTAATCCACCATTCGATTTTATTTTTCCATGCAACATCAATCCATTCATTTGTTTCTTTAAAACCACCCAAAAGGGTTGGCTTCAGGATAATAAACTGTGGCTTAATTTTCTCAAGTAATTCATGCTTTTCTTTGCCATATACACCAATCAATTCTTCATCCAAAGCAATGGGCACCGGGCTGTTCCTGCACAAATTTTCCATTGCATTTATCTGACCAGGGGCAATGGGTTGTTCTATGGAATGAACCTGATATTCTGAAAGCTTGTCAAGTTTATGCTCGGCATCTTCTTCACCAAAAGCACCATTGGCATCCAACCTTATTGAAATCTGATCCGGTCCAAATTTTTCCCTTATGGCTGCCAGCACCTTACATTCTGTTTCAAAATCAAGGGCCCCAATTTTCACTTTTATACAATTGTAGCCACTTTCTATTTTATCTTCTATTTGCTGTAGCATGAAATCTTTGCTCCCCATCCAAATCAATCCATTAATATCAATAGATTGAACCCCTTCAGTAAACATATTGTGAAATATTTTTCTTTGCCCACCTCGCATCAAATCAATCATTGCAACTTCCAGGGCAAACCTAATGGAGGGCAAAAAAGGCCCTGCAATGGCTTCAGCAAATTCATATGCCTGTTCCAGGTTTGTGGGTTTATCAAACGAAGATATTTTATGCATCACCTCAAGGATCTTTAATTCAAGATCCTCATCAAAGTCAGGGCTTAATCCCTGAAGCGGACCGCTTTCGCCAATACCAAAAACCGAAGGGTTATACCTTTCAAAAATTTTTATAAAGAAACTGGTTTTTTGTCTCAATACGCCATGGGAAGTTCCAGCATCAAACTTAAAATGCAAATCATACCTGATTACTTCTCCATGTAGGCCCATAAAAATATAAGTTTAACTATATACTGTTAAATTTAGTAATAGTTTGATCAAAGATATTTAAATAGTGATCAAGCAGTAGAATAAATTAAGTAACTGTTTAAGATGATGGGCTAATTTAATGTATCTTTGCAGCCAATTTCAAAATTCATTTTTTTAGTTAAAATATTTAATAAACTATCGCATGGCACAAGAAGAACGATTTACCATAGATGTAGTGGTGGAAATACCAAAAGGCAGCAGGAACAAATATGAATATGATTACGAAAAGAAAATGATCCGGTACGACAGGATGATATTTTCTTCCATGCACTATCCAAGTGACTATGGATTTATTCCAGATTCACTAGCAATGGATGGCGATGCGCTGGATGTTTTGGTTTTGGTTTCTGAGCCCACTTTTCCCGGTTGCCTTATTGAAGTAAGCCCAATAGGTTTGTTCAAAATGTTTGATGAAAAAGGCCCTGATGCGAAAATTTTATGTGTTCCCGTAAGCGACCCAATCTGGAACAAAATCACAAATCTTGAGGAGGTAAACCCACACCAACTAAAAGAAATAGAACACTTTTTCCAGGTTTATAAAGACCTTGAAAAGAAAAAAGTTGGTATTGAAGGC
>JALZND010000200.1 GCA_030857845.1 Bacteroidota bacterium
TATTTATCCTGATAAGCTCGTCGTTTTTGCGCGATACTTCAGCATTGATTTCCGAAAGTTGCTGTTTTGTTTTTGCCAGGCTTTCCAATGTAGCATTTTGCTTCTCAAACAGCCTGGAATTGTCAATGGCAATGGCAGCCTGTGCGGCAATCCCTTCAACAATTGCCTCAGCTTGTTCAGTAAAAACGCCGGGTTGTGAATTCCCAAAGAATAGGCCTCCCACTACTTCGCCCGAACGCGAGACCACAGAAACAGCCATATAGCTCCTTACTGGCAAATGACCCTGTGGCATGCCATAATGTGGCGTATTTTTCCCATAATGGGGGTCTTTGGTAATATCGCTCACACGTATGGTGCCTTTATTATGAAAGGTAGGAGAAATAAATTCAGTATTCCTGGGCAAAGGGAACTTGGAGAAATGCTCTTTTCCAACCCCCGAAATGGAATACAAGGTGAAGTTTTCTCCATTTTCATCTATTACATTGTAAAAGAAAGCACCAAATTCTGCTCCACTGATTTTAGTGGTAGCATCGGTAACTTCTTGTACAAGTTTAGTAATATCCAATTCACCCGATATTTTTTTTCCAATATTATTAATAATGCTCAAAGCCAAATTTCGCTCCTGCAGCTCTTGCTGGGCCACCTTATTGTCATGGATATCTGTACAGGTACCAAACCACTTTAGAATTTTCCCGTCTTTGTCTTTTAAAGGCACACCTCTTACCAGATGCCACCTATAACTTTTATCCTCAGCTCTGTGAAGCCTGTATTCTATCTGGTAATCACTTCCTGATTGGAAAGATTCAGTCCAAATTTCTATTGCTTTATGGTAGTCATCAGGATAAACAGCAGAAGTCCAGCCCCAGCCTAGTGATTGTTCAGGCATAAGTCCGGTATAACTATAAAATCTATGGTTAAAATAATCCGCTAAACCGTTGTCTAAAGCTGTCCAAAATATTTGAGGCACGAATTCAGCTAAAAACCTGAAGTTCTCCTCAGATTCTTTTTGATCGTGAATGTCTGTGCTGGTACCTACATTTAGGTACAATTCACCATGCTCATTTTTTAAAGGAACAGACCTAACAAGGTGCCACCTGTATTCGCCGGTTTCACTTTTCCTAAACCTGGATTGTGTTTCCCAGATCTTCCCATACTTAAGCGCTTCTTTATATGATCTTAGGGTTTCAGGTACATCTTCAGGATGCACAGCATTGACCCAACCATCACCCAATGATTCTTCTGGAGTTTGCCCCGTATATCTGTACCACCCATTGTTATAATAATTAATTTGACCATTGGGAAGAGCTGTCCAGGCCATTTGAGGCAAGGATTCATAAACGGCCTTTAGCCTGATTGTACTTTTTTTTAATTCTTGATGCGCAGCAATTTGTTCAGTAATATCAATTGCATGAATCAATACGCTTTCGATTTTATTGTTGATATCATGCACCGGCATAATCATAAAATTGAAAAACCGCTCTTCAAATTCCTTGCTGCTGTCATTGAACAATATCAGTGGCAGTTCATTCCCGAAATACGGATTTTCAGTATTATAAACATCGTCAATAATATCCCATATCCCTTGCGATTCCAGTTCTGGAATTGCCTCCCTTCCTGCTTTACCAATTAATTCTTTTTTGGAAACGATCTTGTGGTAATGGTCATTTGCCAGCTCATATATATGGTCAGGCCCTTTTAATAAGGCCATTCCCGCCGGGGCTTTCATAAAAACGGAATAAAGGTGCTCTCTTTGCTTTTCTACATCAAAAGTTCTCTGCTTTACCCGGTCTTCAAGTTCGTTATAAAGTTTCTGAAGCGATTGTTTGGTCTCATAGTGCTCCCTGTTTGTCTTGATTAAAGCCTCCTCTGCTTCTTTTCTTTTCGTAATGTCTTTAGCTGTGCCCAATACCTGCCAAACCTTTCCATCTGCTGTCCTTTTAAAAACCTTTGCACTTGAAAACATCCAGATGTAGTACCCATTAGCATGTTTCACCCTTACCTCATCTTCAATATTTTGATCATCTTTGGCTTTATTATATTTTTCGTAACGAGCCAGCCAAATATGTTTGTCTTCAGGATGGAACACAAATTGATTTATGGCATTGCCTGAAGCTTTAAATTTCCCCTCTTCATAGCCCAGCATTTCAGAAAACTCCCTGTTAAAATAGATATATCGTTCTTGTAAAATATCATATACATATATAATATCAGGTGTTGCTTCTGTAATTTGCTTTATAAACAATTCACTTTCCTGTAGTTTTTGGGAAGCTTGTTTTATTTCTGTAACGTCACGGGCTATTGCAATAAGTTGATATGCCTTGCCTTCGGCAGTTCTTTTAAAAGGTGTCGATCTTGCTTCGAACCAACGCCATTCATTATCTTTGTTTATGACCCTTATTTCCATACGATGGACATCATCGTTAACCGAATTACGGATGGCAATATTCCTTTCTTCAAATTTACAGAGATCATCAGGGTGTATGACTTTTTGATAAATTGATGCACCCATTTCAAATATTTCTTGATTCGAATAACCTAAAATATCCGCCATCTCCCGGTTGATAAATAGGTTTTTTCGTTGGTCCAGGTCATATACATAAATAATGTCTGGTGTAGCCGAAACTACATGCTTAACAAAGGTTTCTTGATCTTTAAATTTTTCCTGAATGAGTATTTGATCTGTAATATCAATACTGAAACCAATTACACCTCCTTCTTCATGGTCTGGAAAAAAGAAATTTTTAAAATGCCTCACAATTCCATTGATGGATGCTGAACCCACAAAGGATACTTCTTCTTTCTTTTCAATTGCTAACCTAATGTTTATAGCTTGTGGGTAAAGTTTATAAACATTAGTACCAATAAGTTGATGATTCTCTAATCCTAATTCCTTAAGACCCGCACCTAAACTTTCACTTGTATTGCCTTCATCATCAATACTGCTAAGTATAACCGGCAAGCCTCCAAGTAATTTATGAAGCATATGATTTCGCTTCCTCAACTTTACATTTTCTAGTTGTAAGGCTTCAAAAGCATTTTTTAATTCATTATAATCCATAAATGAAAAAGTTTTTTGAAGGCCTGCAAACCTTCCTTTTTAAATAATAATATAAGCAGGATTGATAACGCAAATTATAAAATTTTGTGTTTTTGTTTTTTTTGATTTATAAATGAATGAGCTTTTATTTATAAACTTCAATTAATACATGAATGAATATAAATAATAAATTTTATCCTTTCGAAAAATCCTTAGGATGAAATATTATGATGTGAACCTTATTGGTGGGTAGATTAAAATTATATTATGTAAAGAGCATAAATTTCATTCCAAAGTTAGGCATAAAATGACCTAATGAATTATGGTATGCTATACATAAATCAGAATCTTAGGCCTTCAGCCTATATTCTGGTGGGAAAGATTTTTTATGGATTTTGACTCAAGATGAAATACAATGCCCTCGCTGATATTTTTAATCAGGTCCCCAACCATATCCACATCAGCTATAATTTCTAATAGGCTCAGGACCATCACTAGGTCTTCAGGATGGCCTTCAAGCCAGTTTATGGACCTTTGAGTTGATTTTATATTTACTTTATTGATTGATTTGTCCTTTTTGTATGTTTTTGCAGCTAGCTTTGGGTCATTCGTTTTAAAAGCTTTTTCTATATCGTAAAGCATCTTTACAATTCTATCAAGCATTTTATTTACTTCAAAGTCATCCAGTAACACTACAGGTATTTGCTCATTTATTTTCATTAAAGTATTGCATATATTTTTAGAATGGAGCGCAATCTTATCAAGGCTTTCGCAGGTCTTGAAGGCAGAAAGTATTAACCTGAGATCAATTGCTACGGGATTGTTCAAAGCAAGAAAATCCCGGCAATTTAAATCTATTTGCATTTTAAGGATCTGGATCCTTTTTGCAGTATTGATAACTTCAAAGGCAAGGTCGGCGTCATATGAAATAACAGTTTGTTTTGTTTTCTGGAATTGAATCTTCACAATGTGGATCAAGTCCATGATATCATTCCTCAATTGATCCAGTTTAAATTCAACATGTTTCATGGATATTGGTGCTATATGAATGAATGGAAAATTTTAATTCAGTGTGTACGCCAGTCAAAGGTGCAGTATTGCATGCTTACATGGCTCCTTAACTTTCGAAATTAACATGAATGTTTAGCTACACCTAGTCTCAATAATTACTAAAAAGTTAACATTTTGATAAAGAATTAACATTTTGATAACATTGCCCGAAGCTAAAGGTAATTGCAATTCAGTTAATTTTGTACTTCACATTTAGATAACATTAACTTAATAAACCCGTAAAATGCTTTTGCTAAAAAATTGTATTTTGGCTATTTTTATGGCCTTATTCGTTCTAGGTTGTAGTCAAGGCCAGGGTACAGAAAAAGAGACTGGTTCAATGAGTGGGGAAGTACTTATTGATGGTTCCAGTACTGTATATCCCATTACTGAAGCAGTTGCAGAAGAATTCCGGAATTCAGAGCCGAATATCCAGGTAACCGTAGGTGTATCAGGTACAGGTGGTGGTTTTAAAAAGTTTGGAAGGGGCGAAATAGATATTAACAATGCTTCCCGGTCTATAAAAGACGAAGAAAGCGCCATATGTGCAGAAAGCAATATCAAGTTTGTTGAACTGGCTGTTGCATATGATGGGCTTGCAGTAATTGTAAACCATGAAAATTCTTGGGTAGACCACCTTACAGTAGATGAACTAAAAAAGATTTGGGAACCCGCGGCACAGGGGAAAATTACAAGATGGAACCAAATAAGGCCTGAATGGCCAGATAAGGAGCTGCACCTGTATGGACCTGGCATTGCTTCGGGTACCTATGATTATTTTACTGAAGCCATAGTGGGAAAAAGCGGGTCAAGCCGTGGGGACTATACTGCGAGTGAAGACGATAATGTTTTGGTGCAAGGGATCAGCAATGACCCAAATGCTTTAGGTTTTTTTGGATTGGCATATTTTGAAGAAAACCAGGAAAAATTAAAGCTTGTTGGTGTAAATAATGGCAATGAGGTAGTATTGCCAGATGTGGAAACTGTGAAAAATGGCACATATAAGCCTTTGTCTCGCCCTGTGTTTATCTATGTAAGCGACGCTGCAGTAAAAAAACCGGCTGTAGTAAGTTTTGTAAATTTTTATCTGGAAAATGCCAGGGAGCTGGTTCAGGATGTTGGTTATATTTTACTGCCTGAGGAAGAATATAAAAAACAAAAGGATAAGTTTGATAGCTTTGAAAATGCCCATTCTTCCAAAGTAAATTAAGCGAAACAAATTATAATCCAAATAAAAACCATACTCAATTGAAGTACAAAGAGCTTTTGGTGAAACAATTCCTTGCAATTTGTGGAATAGTTACTGTGCTGGTTACTTTAGGGATCATTTGGGTCTTGTTTTCAGAATCCTATACTTTCTTTAGCCAGGTTCCCATAATTGATTTCCTTACAGATACACAATGGACGCCACTATTTACTGACAAACACTTTGGGATTTTGCCTTTATTATCGGGCACCTTCCTTACCAGTGCTATTGCTGTGCTAGTAGCCGTACCGGTAGGCCTGACTATTGCAATCTATATTAGTGAATATGCCCCTTTAAGGTTCAGGACAATCATTAAGCCTATGCTGGAGGTATTGGCGGCCATTCCCACAGTAGTGTATGGATATTTTGCTTTAACCATTGTAACTCCTTTTTTACAATCTTTCATCCCTGGACTTGGGGGCTTCAATGCCCTGTCTGCTGGCATCGTAATGGGGATCATGATCATCCCGATGATATCGTCAATGAGCGAAGATGCTTTATACGCCATACCGAATTCATTGCGTGAAGCCGCTTATGGAATGGGATCTACCAGGCTACAGGCATCTTTTAAAGTAATAATTCCATCTGCATCTTCAGGCATCATAGTATCTATAATCCTTGCCATAGGCAGGGCCATTGGCGAAACCATGATTGTTGCAATAGCTGCTGGCCAACAACCAAATTTGACTTTGGACCCTAGGGAATCTGTGGAAACCATCACTGCTTATATTGTACAAGTTAGTTTGGGCGATGTGCCCCATGATTCATTGGAATATAGGACTATTTTTGCAGCCGGGTTTACATTGTTTATCTTAACCTTCATATTAAACAACATCAGTTTTTGGATAAGGAGAAAGTTTCAGGAGAAATATGAATAACCACGATGTCAATAGGATCAAGGATTCTATATTCAAATATTTTGGAATATTTTGTACCCTTATAACCATGCTGGTACTAGCCGTGTTTTTAGGTGATATTCTGATAAAAGGGCTTGCTAGAATTGATTGGGATTTCCTTAGCAGCCTTCCCTCCCGACGGGCTGAAAAAGCTGGTATACTAACTGCAATGACCGGCACAGCATGGATCCTGTTCCTTACTGCAATAATATCCATTCCTTTGGGAGTTGCAGCAGGAATTTATCTTGAAGAATTTAGCAAAAAAAACCGCCTTGCTTCAATATTAGAAATAAACATTGCCAACCTTGCTGGTGTACCCTCTATAATTTATGGTTTATTGGGCCTTGAAATATTTGTAAGGACCCTTCATTTTGGCAACAGCTTACTGGCCGGTGCCGCTACCCTTGCTTTGTTGATTTTACCTATTATTATTGTTGCTACCCGTGAAGCCATTAAGGCCGTGCCTAAATC
>JALZND010000201.1 GCA_030857845.1 Bacteroidota bacterium
GTGTATAGCAGGTTGGTTTTTACAACTAAGTGGTGAGTATGAAGAAAATGCAGTGTTTTTTCATCAAAATTTTGGTATTGCACTTGCTATAATTACGGGAATATTGTTTTACCTCAAAGTTAAAAACAACCATAATAAAATACACTTTCCAGTTGCCATTGGTATAGGAGTATTGCTTGGCCTTACCGGCCACCTGGGAGGTAACCTTACCCATGGTGAAGATTTCCTCACCCAACCCCTGATGGCACTACTTGGGGAAGAAGATGCACTTAAGAAACGAGAACCAATCACTGACATCAATGAGGCGGTTGTTTTTCATGATTTAGTTGACCCAGTGCTTGAAAAGCATTGTTATAAATGTCATAGTAATGTAAAGCAAAAAGGAAAACTTCGATTGGATGAGCCAGGATTTATTTTGAAGGGTGGAAAAAATGGAGAGGTTATTACAGCCGGAAATCCAGAACATAGCGAATTATATCAGCGGTTAATACTTCCAGAAAACGATGACAAAAAAATGCCTCCCAAAGGGAAGACGAAACTTACTAAAGATGAAATAGAAGTAATAAAATGGTGGATTGAAGAGGCACAAGCTAATTTTCACTTAAAAGTTGCGGAAGTTTCTCCCGATGAAGGTACCATAAACATGTTGCTGGCATTAACTTCCGGAAGCATAACGGATTTAGAAAATCCTGGCGCAAGCTCTACAATGGTGATCCCTGATGTTGAAGTGAAGCAACCTGAACCAAAAGAAATAGATTTCCTCAAAGAGATGGGAATGGTCATTACCTATCTTACACCTGAAAAAACTTTTGTATCGGTAAATATGATCAACAATGCCTCATTTTCTGATGTGCAGGCAGTTGAACTTTCCAGAATCGCAGATCAAATAGTTTGGCTTGATGTTTCCGGCACTCAAATAACAGACAAAGCTTTGGCGGAAATTGGGAAATTAAAAAACCTGACAAGGCTGAGACTGGATAAAACCAATATTTCTGATGCAGGCCTGCTTGCCTTAAAAAATTCAGAAAAACTTGTGTATTTAAACTTGTATGAAACGGATATAACTGATCAGGGACTTAAATATTTAAAAGGATTGAAACAATTGAAAGCCTTGTATTTATGGCAGACAAAAGTGACTCCAGGTGGTATAGAAAATCTAAAAAAGGAGCTGGGAGAACCTGTTGAGATCAATAATGGAATAAATTTGTAAATATTAAAAACCTGCCATTCAGGTGTAAAATTTATATCATCCTAATTTGTTCCTGAAATGTATTTTAAAAGAAGAACCTTTGTTGATCTCACTTTCCACTTCTATTGTTCCATTACCTATAATAGAAGAGCGGCTTGAAGTAGGCAAGAGGCAGGTTGAGACAGGAAGAACAAGATTGCGAAGCAGAATTATTGAACGCCCTGTAGAAGAGAGCCTGCGATTATGGGAAGAGCATCTACACGTTCATAAGACTCTGTAAACAGGCCGGCAAGTGAAACGAACTTGACAATTTTAGAGAAACAGACATTGAGATGACACAGAGTATGCTGAAGTTCCTGTAGTTTCTAAAGAAGCAAGGGTTGTTGAAGAGGTAAGTCTGGAGAAAGATGTGGAAGAGCATGAAGAAACCATCCGTAAAAATGTAAGGAAAACGGAGGTTGATGTAGATAGCTCCGGGTGTAGTTTCAAAGTTTGTAAAGAATGGTGACTATGAATACAACAATGGAAGGTGGAGTAAAGAGAATAATTTTGATCAGGATATTTAGAATCTACACCAATTATAATGGTTAAAAATGGTGAAAGCCTGGTATTAGGCTGTATTCACAAACGAAATCTGAATAAAAATTATGTAGGTTAAGCATTCTTGTATCCCTCCATTTTAAACTGTGGTCAACTTCTAAGACGCTTCTAAGTTTAATTTGCCTTAATATCTTAAACGCGCTATTTATTTTCAAAACAGGGTCAGCTATCTTAACACAGAATTAGGTATCCTCAGAAGGTATAAGAGTAATTGCACATGCCTGTTACTTCACTAAAAGCTGGGTGTTGCAGTACGCTCTTTAACCTGTTCACAACATTTATTCCCAAAGACAGGCTGTGTCGGCTTTTGGAGGTTGATTCTCTTGATTTAGGGGTATAGCTACAATTCAGTCGGTTATTTAAGACCGGACTTGCCTTAATTTCACTTCCGTGGGTTTCATTGTAGGAGGTTGAAAGCGAGCTTCTGAGCTGCTTTTCCATAAATGTTTTTGCACATATGATACTTGGCCCCCAGTAGGTGCTCTTCATACCCACAGCATTGTTCATATACAAGTTTCCCGCAAGTGCCAAAGTAGTGCCTGACGACGCAAAGCTATAGCTATAGGATCCGTTCATCGTTATATAACCCGACTGCTGGCTGCCTCCCTCGTAGCTTGCCTGGTCGCTTGCCACCTGGTAGTTCGTACTAAACATAAGGCTCTGAGGATTATCAGGACCTCCGAGATTTCTTGTTACGGTTCCGTTCATGGTCTGGCTAAGCTGATAAAAATTTAGCGTATCCAATGTGTTTTGTAAAAATGGGTCCTGTAAAGGCCTGATGTTTGTAAATGTAGAGAAGTTTGAATAACCCATTGCAAAGTTGTATAGCTCGTTGGGAGCATAAGTAGCATTTACAGAACCTATAAATCTCTTTGTAGTTGATGCCCTGGTCTGATCCAGGTTGTTATTTTGAAAACCAACATTTCCTGCAAAATTAAGGGTGTTCTTTAGAAATCTGACAGAGGGAATAAGCGTGATGTTACGCATGTCATTGTTAAAAAAATAGGCGCCTAAAGAATTGTATTCCGGTGCTACCCGTTCGTATTTCATCTGTATTCCATACCAGGTGGAATTATATCCAATGCTCCCATTTAACGCGTCATAGTAGCGGTTGGTAGCGTTTTCCGGAAGTAGTCCTTTTATAAGGTTATGCGAAGCCCTGATGCCGGTAGAATCTTGTTCTGTATCCCGATTGGCTCTTGTATCCGTATTCATGGAAGAAATGGCATATTCCACTTCGGCAAAAAACTTTTTAAGTATTTTCTTTCGTACTGTGATACCTATAGCAACATTTTGCTGTGGCGCAAGCTGATTTTCAGTAATGATATATGGAATAGAATTTACATCATCTTTAGCTGTAAAGATATTAGCTGATACCATATCCCCATTATTTTCATACCCTACTTTTAGTCCGGTCCCCATTCTCTTAAAAGAAGCTTCCTGATATTGCAGTGTATCTAACAAATTATATCCCACTGCTTTTCTTAACCGCCCATGCATGGCTGCTATGCGCCATTTTCCGGGGGTAAGCTCCACTCCACCACCTAAGAAAACATGCCCTGCAAGGGTGTAGTTAGAGAAGGTCATTGCATTATAGCCAATATAGGTTTTTACCCACTTATATTGAGGGGCAAAACTAAACTGATTAAAGGGTTGAGTGAAACTTCTGTTGGCATTGCTATAGCTAAATGAAAGAGGGGCACTGTATCCAAATAGATTCACATTTAGATTCCCTGTTAGAAACCAATTAAAGGGATCTCTCCTTTGCTCAATACCATTTACATAATAATTGACTGTATTAAGATTAATAGAACCATTAAACTTCAATCCTTTGTCTACACCCAGTTCTTCAAGATTTTGTGAAAATGCTGTGGTGGAAACCAGACATAATAAAACCAATACTCTCATCGATGAGGTCCAGATATTTATTTGGCGTATCATTCGATTTTTTTTGATCGTGTACATTTAAAAAATAACCTTAACTTCTTCTGACAACTGAGACTTTATTCCTTTAGCATAAATCAGTTGCACCTTATAGATATAAGTGTTATTGATCGTTACCTGCTTATCTTTAAAATTTTCAATATTCCCCTCAATGGTTTGGTATAATGTTAGTGGTTCATCATTTATTCTTCGATAGATAAAGCATTTAAGTGCAGGCGCCTCATTTGTCCACTTAAAATCAATGTGTTTCGCCTCCCGGTCCACTCCTACCTTCACATTTGCTACTGCCTTTCTTACACCCGTTTCGTTATAGACCTCTCTGGACTTTACTTCGCTAAAGTTGCCGGCACTGTCATAGGCCGTCAGTACATATTGATATATCTTGCCCTGCTCCACAAACCGGTCTGTGTAAGTCTTACTTGTATCAGTAGGATAAAAAGTCTTCATTAGCCGGGTTAACCTGTCTGTCTTAGAAACTCTGGATAATTCATATTTGGCCACATCATTGCTGGCACTTTTTATCCATTCAAGGAGAATATCTTCCTTTCTTACTTCTACTTTAGTAAAAACAGGTACGGCTGGGGCAATAATATCGGGCCTGTCAAGAGTTAAAGGAGCTGAATAATCAGAAGTGTTATAATTCTTATCTACCGCTATTACACTATAGTACACTTTCTTGTTGAGCACACGGATGTTAACAGAATCTTTATAAGTTGGGCGACTGAGTATTTCACGCGTTACTTCTACAAATTCATCACTAAGGCTGTTCGATTTAAACACCCTGTACCCAAGAAGATCAGCATCTGTATTAGGTTTCCAGGTAAGCGTAGCTTGTCCGTTAACTTCAATAGCCCCACTTAACTCCACAGGGATTGCGGGAGGCGTATTGTCTTCAATCTGTACCAGATATGGAAAAGATCTTGATGTCAACAACTGTGATGTAATCTCTAATGAGGTTTCCATCATTGAACCTGCCATTCTGGAAATCGCTCAGGTAAACACCACGGACATCAGGTGCCTGGGAGAAAAAGGCGCTATTGAAGTGGTAGCCACAGGCGGGACAGCACCCTATACCTTTGAATACGCTATAGATAAAGCCACTACCTTTTAAAGCTTTACGGCAACCACACCCTTAGGTCCTGGCAATTATGTCGTAAGGGTAAAAGATGTGAATGGATGCCTATTTACACACCCTGATGTACAGCGCATCACCTTGCCACCAGCGGTACTGGAGTTTGCTGCTACCCTCTCCAACTACAATGGCTTTAACATCTCCTGCTTTGGGGGAAGCAACGGAACGGCCACGATCACCGCGTCCGGAGGTAACGGAGGAGACTATTCCGGCTATGGGTATGCGCTGGACAAAGGCCCCTTTCAGGATGAGGCTACCCTATCGGGCATCTATGCCGGCACTCACACCATCACCGTAAGGGATAAAAGAGGATGTGTGGTGGAAAAAACATTTACTTTCTCTCAAACCGCTGAAAGGATGGCTGCCGAACTGCTTAAAAAGCAAGATCTACTGTGCTTTGGTGGCACCACAGGCATTTTGGAAGTAAAAGGATCTGGTGGTCTGGGGCCTTATCAATACAGTATTGATGGGCTTAGCTTCCTCCCTCAGGGAAGGTTTGAAAATCTGCCGGCAGGAAGCCATACCATTACTATAAAAGATAAAAATGATTGTGGGGCTGGGTTTGTCTATGAGCTCCTGCACCTCAACACGCCTATCAGTATTTCAAAGCAGGTTACGCAGGTAAGCTGTTTTGGAGGAAATGACGGGGCCATTACTACGCAGGTATCGGGAGGGGCACCTCCTTACCAGTACCTGTGGAAGGAACCCAATAGTACTTCTTCTGTGGTAAGTGGGTTGAGCAAAGGTACTTATACTTTAATTTAATAGTGACTGATAAGGAAGGTTGCAGCACAGACACAGCTATAGATATTACTGAACCTGAAAAGGCCCTACAAATACCTGTGGATGTAGTTCCTGTCTGTTATGGCAGCACCAATGGCAGTATTACCTTAAAGCCGGTGGGAGGCACGCCTCCTTATAAGTTTTCTATCGACGGCGGACAGTCTTTCCAGGCCGGTCCTGTATTTACACGGGGTGCGGGAACTTATACCCTTACTGCAGAAGACAGCAAAGGCTGCCGTAATTCCACGTCGGCGGCCATCATCCTCCGAAATGATCAACCTGAACCTAACTTTCTGGTAGCAACCAGGCGACATGCTTTAGATACTTTGGTCATCACCGACATCAGTGTACCCAAACCAGACTCTGTGCACTGGGCCATAGGCCCTGGGGGGAGCATCGTAGTAGCGGACCCTTGGGCGCCCCAGGTAGTATTTAAGGAGGCTGGAACATTTTCCGTTACCATGGAAAGCTATTTCCAGAAATGCAGGTATACCACTACCAAACAAATGACCGTAAGCCCTTATGACCCTAAGGCACAGCAGGAAAAGCTTCCGGGCTACAAGCCTATAGAAAGTGTAGAAATAGCCCCTAACCCTACTACGGGCAAGTTTAAAGCTACTGTGAAGCTTAACAAAAAGTACAACCTCTCTATCACCGTATATGATGTCCTGGGCGTGAAGCACTACTCCGGGAGCTGGGAAGATGTAGAGGCTGTTTCTCTGGACATTTATCTGGATGGAACCCCTGATGGCATATACTTATTAAGGGCCGTTACCGAGTCTGATGCCAAAGACATTAGGGTGATTATTAAAAAATAACCTATGACAATGTCTCTGCGATACTTAAAAACAATACACATGAAAAAAAGCTGGCCTATGCCCACAAGGCTTGTGGTGTTGTTGGCCTTCTCCCTGCTAGCTCTGGCTCCTTCTCTACAGGCGCAGAATTTTCCTGTACAGGCCAGCACGCAGCTCATTCCACCGTATGCGGTATACCTCTCCGACTATGCCACGCCAGGCAATGAAAAGCTGCGCGTCATCCTGGTAC
>JALZND010000202.1 GCA_030857845.1 Bacteroidota bacterium
GTTCCTTACGGAAAAGGTAAACTTTCCTCATGTCCCCAAATTTATTGGTGCTATAGAGCTTAACTATGGAAAAAAAGATTCTATAGTTTTAGGGATGATGCAAGATCTTGTCCCCAATCATGGTGATTCATGGACCTATATCAATGATTCCTTAAAAAGGTATTTTGAAAGGGTTATGTCACATGATGGCCTGGAAAATATGTATCCAACTTTAGGAAACCTTTCAGAACCTGCAAGGTTTGATGACATCCCGGAAGAGCTACAGAACTTAATTGGTGGCGGTTATGTGGAGCGGGTAAACCTTCTTGGGCAAAGGACTGGAGAAATGCACATTGCTTTAAATTCGAAACAAGATAATACAGACTTCGAACCTGAGGCATTTTCATTGCATTATCAAAGATCTTTATTTTCATCCTTAACTTCACTAGTGCGAGGCACTTTCCAAAGCCTGGAAAAAAACCTAAAGAAGCTTTCACCAGCTGCCCAGGTTGAGGCCAAAGAAGTTTTAGACATGCGCACAGAAGTGCTTGAGTGCCTGAAGCTAATTTTTGCAGAAAAGATCACTACCATGAAGATTAGGACACACGGCGATTATCACCTGGGGCAAGTGCTGTTTACTGGTAAAGATTTTGTCATTATAGATTTTGAAGGGGAACCAGCAAGAGCTTTTAGCGAAAGAAGATTAAAAAGGTCTCCTTTACGGGATGTAGCCGGTATGATCCGCTCCTTTCATTATGCTGCCTACAATGCACTTTTTAACATAAACGGCATCAGGGAGGAAGACCAGGAACACCTTGAGCAATGGGCAGAGCAATGGTACCACTATATCAGTGGGTTTTATATAGATTCTTATCTAAATAAAGTTGCAGGCAGCGATTTTATACCTGAAGATAAGAAGCACCTTGATATCCTGATTCAGACATTCTTGTTAGAGAAGGCTATATATGAAATTAATTATGAGTTGAACAATCGTCCTGACTGGATAACCATCCCGCTCAGAGGCATTAAATATATTATGAGGAGGTACTTACATGGCGAAGAAAAAAGAAAATAATCAGGAACAAGCAAATTTGTTTCAAATAGATAGCGCAAATCCTGAAGAAAATAAAAAAAAGCGGCCATCGCAAAGTAAGAAGATGACTGTAAAGGAAACTTCTATCCAAGAGGTTCTGGAAGAAGGGCATAAAGGGGAAACATTGCAAAAAGGCAAAGTATCCAGGAAAAATCAAGAAACTGGCTCCCGTTTGAGTAAGGCAGGCCCTAAATCCCCGAAAGGGGTAAAGTCGGAACCTCAGAAAACATCTTCCGATAACCAGGGAGATCATTTCAGCCGGTTTTCTGATTACGATGTGCACCTTTTCAGGGAAGGAAAACATTATAGCTTGCATGAGAAGTTTGGCTCTCATATTATGGAGCATAAGGGGACAAAAGGGACTTACTTTGCTGTTTGGGCACCCAATGCATCACAAGTTACGGTTATAGGAGAATTTAATGCATGGAACAGGGGCAGTCACCCGATGAATGTAAGGCTCGATCAATCCGGCATATGGGAATGTTTTATTCCAGAAGTGGGACAAGGAACTATTTATAAATATTTCATACAATCCAATCATCATGGGTATTCAATAGAAAAGGCAGACCCTTTTGCCATACATGCTGAAAACCCTCCTAAAACAGCTTCCATTGTTTGGAACAGGGAAATTTCCTGGACCGATAGGAAATGGATGGACAACAGGAAAACAAAAATCGGAAAAAGCCAGCCCGTCTCTGTATATGAGCTTCACTTTGGTTCCTGGCGCAGGGTCCCGGAAGATGGCGACAGGTCATTGTCCTACACCGAAATGGCAAATCAACTTTCGCAGTATATAAAAGAAATGGGCTATACCCATGTGGAGTTTATGCCTGTGATGGAGCATCCATTTTATGGTTCATGGGGATATCAACTTACAGGATATTTTGCCCCTTCCAGCAGGTATGGTACACCTCAGGAATTTGCCTACCTGATAGACAAACTTCATAAAGAAGGTATTGGTGTAATATTGGATTGGGTCCCATCGCATTTTCCCACAGATGCACATGGATTAGGTTATTTTGACGGCACGCACTTATTTGAGCATGCTGATGAGCGAAAAGGGTTTCACCCGGACTGGAAAAGTTTTATTTTCAATTATGGCCGTAATGAGGTAAGGTCCTTCCTGATTTCAAACGCACTTTATTGGCTAGACAAATATCATATAGATGGTTTAAGGGTTGATGCTGTTGCATCAATGCTATACCTGGATTATTCAAGAAAAGAAGGCGAATGGATCCCCAATGAGCATGGTGGCAGGGAAAATCTGGAAGCAATTGAATTTTTGAAAGAATTTAATATCGCAGTTGGTGCTGTTTATCCTGATGTTCTTACCATAGCGGAAGAATCTACCGCTTGGCCGATGGTATCAAAACCTACCTACGTAGGAGGTTTGGGATTTGATATGAAATGGATGATGGGATGGATGCACGACACGTTGGATTATTTTGCTAAAGAATCTGTGTTCAGGAGCCATCATCAAGGCCAGATTACCTTTAGTATAATTTACGCCTTTACCGAAAATTTCATGTTGCCCTTATCCCATGATGAGGTGGTACATGGAAAGGGGTCTATGATCAATAAAATGCCGGGCGATGAATGGCAGAAATTTGCCAACCTGCGTTTGTTATATTCTTATATGTATGCACATCCCGGTGCCAAACTTATGTTTATGGGCGGTGAATTTGGCCAGGAAAAAGAATGGAACCATGATAAAAGCCTGCAGTGGCACTTATTGAACCATGATAGCCTGAACAAAGGTTTGCAACAAGCTGTAAAAAGTTTGAACAATGTGTACAAACAAGAACCTGCTTTGTATGAGGTGCAATTTGATGGAGAAGGCTTTGAATGGGTAGATATGAACGATTCTGCCAACAGTGTAATTAGCTTTTTAAGGAAGGGAAAATCGCCAAAAGAAATTATTTTGGTAGTCTGTAATTTTACTCCTATAGTAAGGGAAAATTATAGGATTGGTGTTCCTAAAAATGGTGATTGGATGGAAATATTCAATAGTGACAGCAGGAACTTTGGAGGAAGCGGCGTAGAAAACGAAACTATGGAAGCTAGCCCAATCCCTTATCATGGAAAAGATTTTTCAATTACCGTGGCCCTTCCACCTTTAGGAGTTTCATATTTTAAACTTTTGAAGGTCCAAAATAAAAGTGAAGATTAAAAGTAAAATAAATTGATCAATAAAAGGGGAAGCAGGGTTTAGTGTTTCCCCTTTTTTAATTGATCCCATTATATTTTTCCACAAACCATTTCATACCGGGGAATATTTTCGATTATTCCTATTTCCGATAAATTTTCTACAACCTTTATAAAATCATTTTCAAGAAGCTGCTCGCCACATGCCCAGCGGGTTTTAGAGATCCATTCTGCGGCATCTTCAGGCTTTAAAGAATATTTCAGGGAAACCAGGTCTGCAGCCTGTTCGTTTTTCATAAATTGAGTGCTGGAAATATTTATGACCTCAACAAGCTTTTTTAAGGCTTCAGGAAATTTTTTTATAACCTCCTCCCGTGCAGCAATGACAAAACATGGCCATGGGGTAGGACATTCTCCAATCCTTTTACATTCACCAGCATCAACAAGGGGCTTGGTCATAAATTTTTCCCAAAGGAAAATTTGGGCTTCATTATTTTTAAAAGCCTTTCTTGCCCCATCAATGTCACCTACTACCACCAGCTGGTCATCAGAAATTTTCCACCCACGCTGTGTTGCATCTACATAAGCCATAATGTGTGATCCAGACCCTAATCTGCTGATAGCATATTTTTTACCTATGATATCTTCTATATGGTTATATGCTGCGCTTGCAGGCACGTGAATCCCCCAAATCAGGGGAGTGCTGACATATTGAGAAATGATCTGGCATGGGTTCCCCTTGGAAATATCATTTATAATTCCTTCAGTAAGCAAAACCGCAATATCGAGATTTTTTTCGCGTAAATCTTTGGTCATGGCCCCGGTGCCACCAGGGTAATCTGTCCAATTTAATGAGATACCGTTTTTTGCAAACAATTCCTGCTCCATGGCTATATGCCAGGGGAGGTTAAAATGTTCAGGCACTCCGCCAATGTTAAACTGCACTAAATTGTTCATACGCTAATGTTAAATTATCTCCCCCGATAATACGATCTTTACAAATTTTCAGCAAATTATAGTTAGGAATAATTTAAATTGCAGCTTTATATGAAGACATACCTAAGATTATTCTCATTCGCACGGCCCTTGGCAGGTTTTTTACCGCAGTACATTTTGTTTACTTTATTGGGTGTGCTTTTTGGATTGGTGCAATTTACACTGTTGATCCCTCTTTTTGATGTATTGTTCAATCAGGTTGACCCCGAAAAGGTGACAACTTTTTCTAATCTTGCTCCTGATTTTTCGTTCAGCATAGAATATTTTCAAAAACTTTTCAATTTTCATCTTTTAAATGTTATTGAAACACAAGGAAAGGAGGGTGCCTTGCTCTACGTATGCCTTGTATTGATCATTGCTGTTTTTCTATCAAATTTATTTACATATCTGTCATCGATAATTCTGGCCCAGGTTCGGGCCAATGTGGTTACAAATATCAGGATGGCCATATTTAGCAGGGTCACTCAGCTACATATTGGATATTTTTCCAATGAACGAAAAGGAGACTTAATGTCACGGATTACCAATGATGTTCAGGAAGTTGAAAATTCATTTGCCAACACCTTAAGGGTAATATTTAAAGAGCCGGCATCTATTATTGGGGTGTTTGTGATTCTCTTTTATATGTCCGTTCAGCTTACTCTTTTCTCCCTGGTTTTATTGCCGATTTCCGGTTTTATTATAGCTGAGATTGCCCGCCGGTTAAAGAGGGATGCAACCCAAAGCCAGGAAACTTTGGGAAATACAGTAAATATTCTCGATGAAACGATTTCAGGCATGAGAGTGATCAATGCTTTTAATGCGCAAAAATATATTGTTGGAACTTTTAAACATGAAGTTGACCAATATTCCAGACTCAATGTATCAATGGCCAAAAAAAATGAATTAGGTTCTCCCCTTTCTCAATTTGTAGGTGTTTTGGTGGTTGCAGCTTTACTTTTTTACGGTGGTAGACTGGTGCTCAATGATCAGTCAGATATCAAAGCCAGTGAGTTTATCACCTTTTTGATTTTATATTCTCAAATTATGCCACCAGCTAAATCTATATCCATTGCATTTAGCGCAATACAAAGAGGCCTGGCTTCTGGAGAAAGGATTTTTAAAGTTATTGATACCCCAATAGAAATTAAAGATATAGATGGTGCAACTCCTATAAAAGATTTCAAAGAAGGCATCCGATTTAATAATGTGTCTTTTGCCTATGACAAGGAATTGATTTTAAAAGACATCAACCTAGAGATTAAAAAAGGGGAAACAATAGCTTTGGTTGGCACATCGGGTGGCGGTAAGTCTACCCTTGCAGATTTAATACCCAGGTTTTATGACCCTGTTCAAGGAGATATCCTAATTGATGGAAAATCCATAAAGAACCTTCAGCTTGAATCATTGCGAGACCTGATGGGGATCGTGACCCAGGAGTCTATTCTTTTTAATGATACCATTACAAATAACATTGCTTTTGGAATGCCAAATGCTAAAGAAGAAGATATCATCGCTGCTGCTAAAATTGCCAATGCCCATGATTTTATCATGCAAACACCTGAAGGCTATAATTCAAAAATAGGGGATAGGGGAACCAAATTATCTGGAGGGCAACGGCAACGGATCAGCATTGCAAGGGCCGTGCTTAAAAATCCCCTGATTTTAATCCTCGATGAAGCTACCTCTGCCCTTGATTCAGAATCTGAAAAATTGGTGCAGGATGCTTTAACTAATTTGATGAAAAACAGGACGTCAATTGTAATAGCTCACAGGCTGAGTACGATACAGCATGCCGATCAAATAATAGTGATACAAAAAGGGGAAATAAAAGAAATAGGGAACCATGAAAATTTGATATTGCAAGATGGGCTTTATAAAAAATTAAACATGATGCAGGCAATTTAGTTTTTATTAGTTTACAAATATTATTTTGACGATATTCAAGATAAAACTTTTAAAATGATTTATTTTATGACCAAGAAAATGGGTATTAAAATAGGGGCTAAGGTTTATTAACTAAAATTCAAATTTTATTTTTATATAGATTATGAGAAAAGCTAAAAATATATTTTATGTTATAACAGGGCTCTACATTATTTCAAGTATAATTTTTATTGTTGCCCGTGATAATTTTTATGATAAAATGGGGGTTTTGGCCTACACCAATTTTTTGCAATATTGGTTGATCTTTGGCATAGTCTTATTTATAATAATGATTGTATTGAGCCAAATACATATACGAAGGCTTCAGAACAGGAACAAAATACTTGATGTTACAGTGTCCAAACTAAAAGCAACTCTTTACGACATAGAACATAAGCCGGCTAAACCATTTGGTTCCATTGATACTTTAGGCGAACCCGACGAGGAGAAAGAAATAAAGGGTTTAAATCAATAATTTTTCTTTTTACGTGAAGTTTATCATTTTGAAGAACCAAATTCAATTACAATTTCCTTAGGCGTGACAGACAACAGCAAGAATTTTCAGATAATAAAAGG
>JALZND010000640.1 GCA_030857845.1 Bacteroidota bacterium
TACCTCTTTTTTAGTCTGGCCAGGCTTTCGCAAATGAAAATAATCTACTCCTTTATCCAGCAACACATTTATAAGTTCATGCTCGCCCTCCACATTTTCAGGATTAGAAATCAATATTAATTTCATAATCTATAGAAAGTTGCTGAGCATATCCAAATCCTTTTCCAAGCTTATCATTCACCTTAACCGCTAATCTTTTCCCTATCCCCTTAACTATAAATATTCCCACCGATATCTGCGAACTCTTTTGATTTAATTTCCATGCCTTTGTTTAAAGCTTCCTCTTCAGTTAAGCCTTCTTTTTCAGCAAAATCCCGAACATCCTGTGTGATTTTCATTGAGCAGAAATTAGGGCCGCACATAGAACAAAAATGGGCTACTTTTGCTCCTTCGGCAGGAAGGGTTTCATCATGATATTCTTTCGCAGTATCAGGATCAAGTGAAAGATTAAACTGATCCTGCCACCTGAATTCAAATCTTGCTTTACTCAGGGCATTGTCACGGTATTGAGCACCGGGATGGCCTTTGGCAAGATCAGCTGCATGTGCAGCAATCTTATAGGTAATAACCCCATCTTTAACATCTTTTTTATTGGGAAGGCCCAGGTGCTCCTTAGGTGTTACATAGCACAACATGGCACAGCCAAACCAGCCGATCATGGCCGCTCCAATTCCTGACGTAATATGATCATACCCTGGGGCAATATCCGTTGTTAAAGGACCCAAAGTATAAAATGGCGCTTCATGACATTCCTTAAGCTGCTTGTCCATATTCTCTTTTATCAGGTGCATCGGTACATGGCCGGGCCCTTCAATCATCACCTGCACATCATGCTTCCAGGCAATTTTGGTTAGCTCACCCAAGGTTTCCAGCTCCGCAAACTGAGCAGCATCATTAGCATCGGCTATTGATCCTGGCCGCAATCCATCTCCTAAGGAAAATGAAACATCGTATGCCTTCATAATCTCACAAATTTCTTCAAAATGTGTGTAAAGGAAGCTTTCTTTATGATGAGCAAGGCACCACTTAGCCATAATAGAACCTCCACGTGAAACGATTCCCGTTACCCGTTTTGCTGTTAAAGGTACATACCTTAGCAACACACCGGCATGTATGGTGAAATAATCAACACCCTGCTCAGCCTGCTCAATTAAGGTATCCCGGAAAATTTCCCAGCTAAGCGCTTCTGCTTTTCCGTTTACTTTTTCCAGAGCCTGGTAAATGGGCACAGTACCAATTGGAACGGGAGAATTCCTGATAATCCACTCCCTGGTTTCATGAATATTTTTACCGGTAGAAAGATCCATAACGGTATCGGCACCCCAATGGCAAGCCCAGACTGCTTTTTCTACTTCTTCTTCTATGCTTGAGGTTACAGCAGAATTTCCGATGTTGGCATTGATTTTCACAAGGAAATTTCTGCCTATAATCATAGGCTCACTTTCAGGATGGTTAATATTGGCAGGAATAATAGCACGTCCTAAAGCAATTTCTTCCCTTACAAATTCTGGCGTGATCATGCCTTTGGGCGTTCTGGCACCAAAGCTATGGCCGGGATGTTGATGGCCTAAATCATTCAGCTCATCTATTCGCTGATTTTCCCTTATGGCTATGTATTCCATCTCGGGCGTAATGATGCCTTTTTTAGCATAATGCATTTGTGTGACATTCATACCCGGTTTGGCTTTTAAAGGAGCTTTAATATGCTCAAACCTCAATGAGGTCAGGGCAGGATCATGCGCCCGGATTTTTCCATAGTCAGAGCTTACCACATCCAGTTGTTGTACATCGTCTCTTTCCAGAATCCATTGTTCCCGCAGCCTTGGGAGTCCCTTTTTTACATCAATTTCAACAGCCGGATCAGTATAAGAGCCACTGGCATCATATACTGTTACGGGCGCATTTATTTCTGAAGGCTTTTCAGGATTAAACTTATAGGTGGTTTCAGAAAGAGAAATTTCCCGCATAGCAACTTTTATATCATGTATTTTGCCCGCTACATAAACTTTGCGGGAGGCAGGAAAAGGATTTCG
>JALZND010000641.1 GCA_030857845.1 Bacteroidota bacterium
GGGATATTGCCGGAAATTCAAGTCACTCTTCAGGAAGTCAAGCAATCTCCACCCATTGGTGTCAGGAAGGCGGATATCCAGGGTTATGGCAAGGGGGGTAAACCTGTTGATAAAATCAAAGATCTCGTTATAGGTGCTTGCAATTAATACTTTAAGGCCCTTTTCGTGAGCTTTTTCAATCATTATTTTCGCAAAGCGCATATCGTCTTCAACTACAACAAGCACCTTTTCATTTGCCTGAATATTGTCCCGGTCATCCCCCAGTTCATTGGGAGAATAAGTTATGAAATCCTGGTCTCCCTCCTCATTTTCTGATTTAAACAAGGGCTTTAAAATATTTTGTAAAACATTTTCGTCGGCAGGGTTTTCATTTCCTTCTTTATAATTGTTTAACTTCTCTTCTATATAAGAAAATTCAAGGTTATCGTAATTTATAGGAAGGTACAAGATAAAGGTACTACCTTGGTTCAATGCGCTCTCCAACTCTATGGTTCCTTTTAAAAGTTCCGCAAGGCCCCTGGAAATAGAAAGCCCTAAGCCTGTTCCTCCATATTTCCTGCTAGTTGACCCTTCAGCTTGCTGGAATGCTTCAAAAATTATATTTTGCTTGTCCTTGGGAATGCCTATTCCCGTGTCTGATATAGCAAAGGCAACTATTTTTTCCGCATTACTCAGGTTGTGGTTATGAAATTTCACATTTGGGCTAACCTGGTATATTTTCATTCTAACCTCCCCTTTCTCAGTAAACTTAAATGAATTTGACAATAAGTTTTTAAGGATCTGGTTGAGACGTTGCTGGTCTGTTTCCAGTACCTCAGGAAGTTTAGCATCTACATCAATCCTGAACTTTAAGTTTTTGGCTTCTGCTATCGGTTTGAATGTGGTTTCAGCAAAAGCAGCAATATCAGAAAAGCGAACAGGAACAAAATCTGTAGAGATGAAACCTGACTCGATTTTTGAAAGATCAAGAATGTCATTAATAAGCTGTATAAGGTCATCCCCGCAGGAATGTATTGTTTTGGCAAACCTGATTTGTTTGGAATTCAGATTGCCTTCATGGTTTTCATAAAGCTGCTGAGCAAGTATGAGTAACGAATTCAAAGGTGTCCGCAGCTCGTGCGACATATTTGCTAGGAACTCTGATTTATATTTAGAGGTAATGGTAAGCTGCTCAGCCTTTTCTTCCAGGGATTTACGGGCATCTTCTACCTCTTTATTCTTGGCTTCCACTTCGTCTTTTTGTTTTACCAATAGCAATGCCTTTTCTTTTAGCTCGTCATTAGTCCTTCTTAGCTCCTCCTGCTGTACTTTCAGTTCCCCTGCAAGTGATTGCGATTGGGTTAATAGCCCTTCGGTCCTTGTATTTGTTTCAATTGTGTTCAAAACAATACCAATACTTTCTGTAAGCTGCTCAAGGAAGTCTAAATGGGTGACACTGAAATGACGGAACGATGCAAGTTCAATTACTGCTTTAACTTTTGTTTCAAAGAGAACTGGTAGGACTATCAAACTCAAAGGTTTTGCCCTGCCCAAGCCAGAATTTATCTGGATATAATCTTCCGGAACGTTTGTTAAAATTATCCTTTCCTTTTCAAGGGCACATTGACCAACAAGGCTTTCGCCTAAGGCAAATTCTTCAGGGATAGCTGCATTATGGTCATGTGCATAAGAGGCAATAAGTTTTAATTTTGAGTTGCTTGAGCCCTCGTCCTGCTCTAGTATATAAAATACCCCATGATAGGCCGAAACCACTTGTGCCAATTCAGAAAGAATTTGCATGGTCACAGAATCCAGGTCTTTTTGTCCCTGGAGCATTTGAGTAAATTTGGCAAGGTTTGATTTGAGCCAATCTTGCTCCTGGTTCCTGAGTGTGGTTTCTTTAAGGTTGGCAATCATTTGGTTGATTGTATCCTTTAAAGCTTCCAACTCTCCTTTCGCATCCACATTGATGTACCGGGTAAGGTCTCCTTTTGTCACCGCAGAAGCTACCTCAGAAATTGACCGGACCTGGGTGGTAAGGTTTTCTG
>JALZND010000642.1:0-339 GCA_030857845.1 Bacteroidota bacterium
GTTCAGAGCTGTACCAGGTAAAGGGGTTTCGGCCACTGTTGAAGAATCTGATATATTGATCGGTAATCCTTCCTTTGTAAAAGAAAGAGGTGTAAGTTTTAATGATAAGGTGAGTACAAGAATCAGCACTTTAAGTGGCGAAGGCAAAACAGTGATCGTCCTTGCACGATCGGGCGAAGCTGTTGGAGTAATTGCCATGCAGGATACACCACGTGAGGGTGCAGCTCAAGTTATTGAAAAACTTAAGCACCGCGGAATTAAAACCATTATGCTCACCGGGGATGCTCAGGGAGTGGCGACGGCAATCGGAAAGCAGCTTGGCATAGATGAAGTTAAAGC
>JALZND010000642.1:349-2021 GCA_030857845.1 Bacteroidota bacterium
TATTGAATCCTTTCAAAATAAAGGGCGAAAAGTGGCTATGGTTGGGGATGGCATTAATGATGCTCCAGGGCTTGCCCAATCTGACGTAGGATTTGCGATTGGAGCGGGAACCGATGTAGCCATTGAATCCGCAGGGGTGATCTTAATTGGGGATCGTCTGCATGATGTAATTAATGCCCTGATTTTAGGAAAGGCAAGCTATCGGACTATGACGGGAAATGTTATCATTGCTGTACTGTTTAACATCCTTGGAATGATATTGGCATCAATAGGCTTCATTACTCCTGCATTGGCCATTTCGGTAATGATATTCAGTATTTTTGCAATCCTCCTGAATACCCTTCGTATTCGTGGAATCAAACTTGAACGTCCGCAACAAGTAAAGTCAGCCCCATTAGCAGAGGTAGAATTTAGTGTTCCAAATATGGTTTGCGAGGGTTGTGCAGGTAAAATATCCTCGGTATTAAAGGAACTTCCAGGTGTAAAGGAAGTAAAGCCCAAAGTATATCAGAAGCATGTATATGTGAGCTATGACCCAGACAAAATACAGCAGCAGAAACTTAAAGAAACATTGAAAGAATCCGGATTTACAGCGATTGAGATATAATGAAAGACACGATTTTTTTTATGGGGCCGGTTATTGGAAAGATTGCAGATAAAAGAGGCAGAAGGTGGCTTTTGCCACTCGGATTTGCCATTAGTGCTGCAGCTACCTTAATAATGATTTTTAAAGTGCCATTAGTCATTGCAGCAGTCGCTGTAACAATACTTTCTCTTGGCTACGACCTTACACAACCACTTCTGGCCGGAATTATAACAGACGTAGGAAGAAATAGACCTGGCCAAGCAATGGGGCTGAATGTTTTTACGCTATTAATGGGTTTTGGAATTGGAAGTTTTCTATTTGGCCAAGTACTTCTTTTAGGCTTTAAAACAACTCTTGTGCTGTTTACAGTCTTTCAGGCCATCATTTCGATTATAGCTGTTTCAGTATTTAGAGGAGAGAAAAAAAAGTAAAAAATATTCTATAAATCAAAATTATAAAATTATGCAACCCAAAAATTTAGTTAGACTAAAGGAAGTTAGAAATACTGTTATTCTACTTTTTATTGGCTTAGTAAGCTTTGTGAGTCCATCATGTGGACAGAAGGTAAAAGAACAAGAAAAAAGTGATGCCTCTAAAAATATCTCTAATCAACAGGCAAAAACATTTGTTATTCCTGTTGAAGGAATGTCCTGCGGTGCCTGCGCATCCAATGTAAAGAAAACTGTTAAGTCTCTGGATGGTGTAACGGATGTAGAAGTGAGCCTTGAAAATCGCGAGGCTAAAGTTACTTACAACAATAAAAAGATTTCTCCGGAAGATGTTCAGAAAGCCATCAATGGGCTTGGCTATAAAGCAGGAAAACCGGTTGAAGCAAAAGAATAACATATGAGTCTGGAAGATTTCTTTCAAAGTTTTGGATCTGGCCTGACTGAAGGATCAGTGATTACCCTGGGAATAGCCTTTCTTGCCGGGATTGTGGCCAGTGGTGTTTGCCCCTGCACTCTCCCGGTGGGCTTAGGTATAGCAGGATTAGTAAGCAGCAGTAAATCGGAAAACAATTCGAAAGTTAATGGACTACCTATTGCTGCAGCTTTTTTTGCAGGCATTGTTGTAAACCTGACGCTG
>JALZND010000015.1 GCA_030857845.1 Bacteroidota bacterium
AAGCCCGGCAATTTGGTCGTGATACTTTTCAAGGATATATTTTCTTTTGATTTTTAAAGTGGGTGTAAGTTCACCTGTTTGAATGCCCCAGGATTCTGGGATAATGAGGAATTTTTTGATCTTTTCAAATTGTGAACAGGTCTCATTATGCTTTTCTAGTTCATGAATAAAATGTTGTTTTACCTCAGGATTTTTCAATATTTCCTGCATGGTTGTGTAAGGGATTTTGTGCTGCTTGCATAAAATTTCAACTGCTTCCTTCCCAGGCACTATTAAAGCAGAAGTAAATAATTCATTTTCACCTATTATCATTATCTGTTCAACAAGGTCCGACTCTTTAAATTTTTTTTCCAATGCCTGAGGGGCAATGGACCGACCCGCAGAAGTCTGAAAAATTTCTTTCTTTCTGTCCTTAATCTTTAAATACCCGCCTTGTACAATTTCCCCGAGGTCACCTGTATGGAACCATCCCTCCCCATCTATTACTTCTCGGGTAAGTTCTGGGTTATTATAGTACCCCTTCATCACATTGGGCCCTTTAACAAGAATTTCACCGTCTTCAGCAATCTTAACTGAAACGCCTTCCACTGGACGGCCGGCTGTCCCTAATACTACATCTTCAGGGGTTGAAATTGAAATGGCAGGTGAAGTTTCGGTAAGGCCATAACCTTCAAGTATTTTTATATTGGCTGACCAAAATAATCTATTCAGTTTCAAGGGCATTGTTTCCGCACCAGAAAATATAAATTTTATATTTCCGCCCAGGTAGTTCCTGAACTTATTAAATACAAGGTAATTAGCAAAGCTTACTTGAATTTTATACCACCAATCTTCTTTTTGAGTAGTTTTATACTTCAAGCCCAGTTTAAAAGCCCAATAAAAAACAGCCCTTTGCCATCCTTTTAAAGAATGTGCCTGCTTCATTATCTGGGAATAAAGATGCACCAGAATTCCAGGAATGGCAGTAAAACATAATGGCTTTATTTCCTGGATGTTTTCAGTTATTTTCTCCTGGTTCTCGGCATAAAATATATGGCACCCGAAGTATAGGTACATATAAATAGCGGAACGTTCGAACATATTGCTCAATGGCAAAAAACTCAAGGTCCTTGATTGCGCACCAGGCTCTAAAGGAATTACCTGGGAAAGTGCCATAATATTTTTTATGATGTTTTTATGGGTTAACGCCACTCCTTTTGGCCTTCCAGTGGTTCCGGAGGTGTATACAATAGAAACTATATCATCTCCATTTACCTGGGCTTTGCTTTCATCAAGCATAAATTTAAAGGAAGGGTCGCTTAATGCCCGTAAGGCTGACCAGTGAGTAGTACCTTCAACAAAATCAAAAGAAAATACTCCCTCGACGTGATTAAGGTTTTTAGCTGCAATTTCAACCTTTTTGACCATCTCGCCGTCTGAAACAAAAATATATTTAACTTCTGTTTCTTTTAAGATTATCCTTATGTCTTGTTCAGAAAAATTGCTATATACCGGTACAGATATAGCTCCAGATTGCTGACAGGCAAAATCAACAAAATTCCATTCTGGCCTATTGTTGGAAATTATGGCGATCCTATCTCCTGGTTTAACCCCTGATCTCAAAAATCCAATACTTAAAGTATCGATCAACTCAATAATTTCTTCAATCCCATATTTTTTCCATACGCCATGTTTTTTTGAACCTAAAACTTCTTCTGAAGGAAAGTGACTGATGTACCTGAACAAAATATCAAACAAGCGTTCAATCTTCATAGTACTGAGGGATTTTGTCAACTTAAATTGTAAAAATATTTTTATAATAACTATTATTTTTTAAATTTTTTTTTATTTTTTCCTTCAAGATTTAACAAATAAAGCCAATAAATATTTTCTTCAGAATTTTATTGTATACCTTATATATCTTAATATAAGATTTTTATCCTTTAGTTAATATTTACCCACAGTAACAAAGGTCCTGCTCTAACCTTACTTTTTTAATGTAATATTGTGGTCTGATAAAAAAAACTCCCATTGTTGGTGTTTTCACCAGCAATCTACCAACTACTCAAAATATTATATATAATGCAATTAAAACTGACTTCACCATCTCCTTTTTCTTAAAACCTTGTGGATGAATATTGATAAGCCAAAGCATCATTGGCTAACATCCATTTGCCCTGCACAGGATTATTGTGAATATTTTCTAGCTTTTGTTATCATTATTCTTGACAGTAGGTATTTTGTCATTGGATTTCTTTTCCAAAACTGTTATTTTCTATCTTTTGCCCCGTCAAAAAATTGCTTTAGAACCTTCGGATGGTATTTTATTAAATAAAACTTGATCATTTGGCTTTGTATATTTCATAAATAACGTTGTACTCTTCTAATCTCCATTGTAATGCTATTTCCATAGTATATGAAGATGGTTGGGCATGATCACAAACCCATATATTTTTGCTCTTTTGTCTTCAATTAAAAGTATTAAACCGTTTGTATTATATTATTATATTTTATCTGGTTTAAACAACTTCTTCCATTGCAAAATGGTAGCCGTATAAAAACCTATTTTATAATATTCCTCCAGTTATAAATCCAAGGGAACTTGGTTAATTTTTCTTTTACTATCTTTATTAAATATAATGCTCATCTCTTACTCATTTGTTGTTGGTGAAAACACTGTATACCGGGCCACAGTCCCTGCTTTTCATAAAAATCACAAGTCTCCCTGCGGAAGGCTCATAACGGGAGTTGCTGGAATAAAACGCCTCATGGTGTTTTTTTAGCATGGTTTGGAGATGTTTTGGATATCCTCACCCAAAATAGCATTGGGTACGCACTTTGGGAATTCGATGGTTCTTTTGGGTTAATGAACTCAGGAAGGGAAGATATCCAATATGAAGATTGGCATGGTCAAAAGTTAGATAAGAAATTGCTCGATTTGCTTATGAAGCATTAAGATGAGTTTTTCTTAACATAATAAATACATTATCAAAAGATAATAATAAAGAAAGGCAAGTGTGGCTTGCCTTTCTTTGGATTATTTAGTTAGATATTTTTTAAAGAGATATGTGTTTTTCGACCGTTTGCCCATTATGTACAACTTGAAATTTTATGTGGGAGGATGCTACCCGCGAAAGGTCAAATAGCCTTGTAAAACCAGATTCTACATCCATTACTTCATTGTACAACTCTTTATAATCCTTATCAAGGATCACAACTCTCACGGGTTTATTATTTAGCCCATTAACAGAAAGATTGAATTTCCCCTTTTCACCGAAGGGAGAAAGATCCACTTTTAGGCTATGCGTTGGTTGATGAACTATTTCTTTTTTGAATTTTTCAGATGACCCATTGAGGATTACCATGGTATAAGTGCCATATTCCATTTTACTGAAATTAAACAGCTTTGAAAAACTCATATTACTCTTAAAATTTTCTGTGAAAACTTTTTCACCCTTGTTATTGAATATATTTACTTTATAATTTCCAGAAGAAGTAGTTCTATATACCAAATTATAAAGGCCTTGGTCCTTAGTTACAACTTCTACTTTTTCACTGTTGTTCGGCCCATCTTCGGTTCTGTTAGAAAAAGCCATTGTCAAAGTACCTAATGATAGTAATGCGGTGGTAAAGAATGTTCTTGATCTTTTCATTGTTTTGGTTTTTTTTAAGTAAAATTTAACAAGAAGGGAAAGATGAATTTTTTAATATTTCCCTTTATTATTATTAAATATTCAACAAAGATACTATGAATGTATCAATATGGCAACATTTTAAGATATACGTTGAAAATCATCATGTAATAACCAAGCAATATTTTTCCAGTATTTCGATATTTATAAGGCCAACCTATCGATTCAAAATTAGGAACTTCTTCATTGTGAACAGATTGTGTTTTTTATGGTTTTTTTGAAAATTAATTATTATTTATAAAGATTAAATGAAAAAACCACAACAAATCTATCTTATTGTTGGAATGATCTTCAGAAATCTGGAACTTTATCGTAAGGGGAAGAAGATGAAGGATTCTCCAATTTCTATAATCTATTAAGCCTGTTAAAGTATCCCCTTTAAGTCTCACTATTTTACCAGAAATAAAATTGACATTTGAATAAGTGTTTTGAACCATTAAGATTCCAATAATACCAATACAAAAATTTTAATTGATCGTATTTTAGTCTTTTTTCTCATTTAAAATAAGTTGACAATTACCAGCCCAAGAAATTGGGGTTAAGGTAATTTACATTCAACAAAATACTGTAAGAACAATTTTATTATAATAAACTTTTAGTTACTAAAATAGGCAATAAAAATTTTCGTAAAGAAAAGGAAATATTAGCTATTGGTGTTCTGCAAATATTAAATATTTAAAACTCCTTTTTCGGTAAATAATTTAAAGAAAATATATATACATTATATTCTTTTAAATTAAAAGATTCTACAAATACTCTTAAAAAGTCATATGTAATTTTTTATAAAATATTAAATATACTATTACATTTAATAAAGGCAAATTTTGAGCTTATATGAAAAACAATATACATGTCATTTATTTAAGATGATGAAATCCAAGGCTGGGGCCATATTGGCTTCTTCATTACAAAATATAATTAAGATTTCCTTACTACTTCTAATCTTAATAAACCCAAACCTAAAAGCTCAAAACCTAAAAGGGATTTCGTACAGCAATTACACTGGAACCCAGGGATTGTACCAAAATCCAGCATCAATAGCAGATTCCCGCCACAAAATGTACATAAACATATTTACCTTCGATATGCATGCTGCCAATAGTTTTGTAAGGTACAATGCTCCGTATTCTATGTTAGGCCTAGCCCTTAAAATTTCTGCAGGTAAAGATTTTAAATTATCAGATGCAAATTTAATAGGGAAAATTGATGGAGACAGGAAGATGTTTTCCACAGGATTAGATGTTAGAGGACCTTCTTTCATGTATGCAATTGACGATTACAATTCATTTGCCTTTACCACAAGAGTAAGAAGCGGGCTACAAATCAATAATATGTCAGAGGCAGTTGCAAGATTGCTTGTTTTAGGGGCCGATTCGCCAGAACTTCAAGACCTGGATTTTTTCAGGCAGAGATTTGACCTGAATATAAATACGTTTTCTGAACTAGCGCTTTCTTTTGCCACTACTGTCATGGACAACGGTACTTCTTTTTTGAAGGCCGGATTAACCCTTAAAAGACTTGGTGGTATATATTCTGCCCATATTATCAATAATGAAGCTACTTATGCAATTCACACACATGATGAATTCCCGGACCAACAGGTAGTTGACATTGAAGCAATCAGGGGAAATTATGGATATACTTCACAGTACGACAAGAGAAATCTTTACCAGGTGCACAATTGGATTACAGGATCTAATATGGCGGGCAGCGGTTTTGGTATGGATGCAGGGTTTGTTTATGAAAGCAGACCAGTATCTAGGAACTATACATATCAAATGGATGGAAAGACATATAAAGACAATACTTTTAATAAATACAATTACAGGATTGGGGTATCCATCATGGATTTGGGAGGCATTAGGTACAAAGGCGACCAAGTAAAAAATTATATCATTGATACAAAAGGTGTAAACCTAGACCTTGAAGAATTAGAAGGTGCTCAAAATACACAGGAAATCAATACAGTTATTGAAGAAGCTTTAAACCTTCAAAATCCAAATTCCAGCTTCCGATCAGGATTGCCTACGGCTATCAATATAAATTTTGATTACAAAGTACATGAAAAAATTTATGTCACAATGGTTTGGGTGCCAGGCTTGAAACCTAATTCTTCAGTAAGTATGCGCCATAATTCATTTGTAGCCATATCCCCACGTTATGAAACCAAAAATTTGGAATTTTCCCTTCCTATATCTCTTACCAATAATTACCACAATATATCTACTGGTATAATGGCCAGGGTAGGGCCCGTTTTTGTTGGGTCTGATAATATTGCCGGATTGTTAAACCTGGGAAACCCGCATAGTTGTAACCTATTTTCCGGATTAACAATTCCTATTGCAAACAGGAAATTAAAAGATGGTGACATGGATGGTATCTCTAACAAATACGATAAATGTCCTAATGAAAAAGGTTTGGCTAAATTTGATGGCTGTCCAGATTCTGACCAGGATGGCATTCCCGATTATCTAGATTCTTGTCCTTTAGCATATGGCCCTAAATCTAATAAAGGATGCCCAATTGTGAAACAAGTGGATGAACATAAGGAAATACAACTTTCGAGGGAAGATACAAGGGTAATGCAGGAGACATATAAAAACCTTGAGTTTGAAACCGGAAAAGCAGAAATCGTTTCAGGATCCACACGAAGCCTGGACAAACTTGCCGAACTCTTACTGAAACGCCCAGGATATAAACTACTGATAGAGGGACATACAGATAATACTGGATTAGCACAAAGCAATTTAATCCTAAGTGTTGACCGAGCCAATGCCGTTAGGGATTATTTAATAGATAAAGGTGTGGATCCGGACATTTTGATAGCTGAAGGCCATGGTGCAGAAAGACCAATAGCCGATAACGAAACAGAAGAAGGAAGAAAATTAAACAGAAGGGTAGAATTTAAAATAATCCAGTAATATCTGGAATACGATTTTGCTAAGGACCTGCTAAAACAGGTCCTTTTTTATTGATATAGGTCCCAATTTCATAAAGTTACAACTTCCATCAAGTAGGCTGGTATGTTATTTATTTTATCACCTCCAATTTGGCATGACCTTGTTGGGGAATTATTTCCTTTTTAAACAACAAAGCCTGAAATATCCTTCATTTTAAAATACAAATTTAAGTTTTTTAAAAAATAACCGTCAATTGATGGGGCGATCATTTACAATTACCTTTATAATTAAAATTATTCAAACATATTGCTTGAAGATTTATTATGGTAATTAATATTTTACGAATTCAAAATATAATTAAGGCTTTTTATGGAATACAGGGATTTAGGAAAAAGTGATATCAAACTTACAGAAATAACTTTTGGGGCTTGGGCTATTGGTGGTTGGATGTGGGGAGGTGCAGATAAAAAAGATGCATTAGCCGCTATAAGAAAAAGCCTGGAAATGGGAATTACCTCTTTTGATACAGCTCCAGTTTATGGATTTGGCACAAGTGAAGATATTTTGGGCGAAGCATTATCAGGGAAAAGACAAGAAGTACAAATATTAACAAAATTTGGCCTTAGCTGGGATACCTCAAAAGGGGAATTTTATTTTGATTCGAAAGATAATTCCGGCAAGAAGGTAAAGATCCACAAATATGCTGGAAAGAACAGTATTATAAATGAATGTGAGCAAAGCCTTAAAAGGCTTAAAACAGATTATATTGATTTATACCAAATACATTGGTCAGATTCCACAACGCCTATTGACGAATCTATGGAGGCAATATATTCCTTGATGAAAGAAGGAAAGGTCAAAGCGGTGGGGGTTTGCAATTATTCAGCAGCACAAATGAAAGAAGCAAACGATGCTGTACCATTAGCTTCCAACCAGGTGCCTTATAGTATGGTATTACGGGATATTGAAGAGGAAGTAGTTCCTTTTGCTTTGAAGAACAATATAGGTATCCTTGCATACAGTCCTCTTCAGAGAGGTTTATTAACGGGGAAGATAACCAAAGATTATAAATTTGAGGAAGGCGATCATCGCCCCAATACGTCTCATTTTAAGCCTCATAATCTTGAAAAGACCAATAACTTTTTAAACAGTATAAAACCATTGGCAGATGACAAAGGGGCTACCCTTGCGCAGATTGTCATAAACTGGACCATCCATCAACCAGGTATAACTTCAGCATTGGTCGGGGCAAGGAATGCGAGGCAGGTAGAAGAAAACGCAAAAGCTAGACAAATTAAGCTTTCGCAAGAGGAAATGGAATTTATAAATAATAAATTAAATGATCTTAAACTAACCCTTTAGATGCAAGGTATATTTTTGGGTTATTTCAATATAATAACATATGTTTGATCTATTTTTTTTCCTTTAATATCAGATTGAACCTGTTATCCTTATTAAATTTTATTAATTTTAACGCTTCCTTAAAAGCATGAGGAAGTAAAATTTATCTATATTTTACCGTCAAGTATTTATTTTTTGAATATTATGGATTATAAAAGAATATTGCCATTAACTTTTTCTGTTCTTATGTTTTTTTCTTGCCAAAATAATCCCGGCACACCCAACAAAAATATAATGGGTGAAAATATAATGAATGAAGAAGCCGATGCAGCTTCCACACCTGTAAATACATTAAGTGAAACAGAAAAGGAAGAAGGATGGAAATTATTATTTGATGGAAAAACCACCAAAGGTTGGAGAGGTGCTTACAAAAATTCATTTCCTGAAAAAGGTTGGGCAGTAGAAAATGGGGAGTTAATTGTCCTGCCGTCTGGAGGTGGTGAATCACAACATGGTGGGGATATAATTACCGAAGATCAATATTCAAGTTTTGAATTAACTTTGGAATTTAGGATTACAGAAGGAGCAAACAGTGGTATTAAATATTTTGTAGTAGAGGAAATACCCCAACCTACTGGTTCTGCTATAGGCTTAGAATTTCAGATACTTGATGACCAACGGCATCCTGATGCAAAAATGGGGAAAAACGGAAACAGGACCATTGGTTCATTATATGATTTGATACCCGCTGAAGATAAAAAAGTACAGCCAATTGGCGAGTGGAACACTGCCCGGATACTCGTAAGGGGCAACCATGTAGAGCATTGGCTCAACGGGGGAAAAGTTCTTGAATATGAAAGAGGCAGCCAAACTTATAAAGAATTGGTTGCCAACAGCAAATACAAAGACTTTAAAAATTTTGGTGAGGCACCACAAGGCCATATCCTGCTACAGGACCATGGAGATAAAGTTTACTATAAGAATATTAAGATCCGCGAAGTACCTGGATCTTGATTTCGGTTCCCTTTTTAACCGCAAAGGGCGCATGTTTTACGCAAAGTTCGTTAAGGTGTTATGTCCATTCTTTGTTATTCGACACTTACCGTCATTTGCGATTTCCTTTCTTAACTGAATGGTGCTTTATTCTCACAATTTTTCTTTGTGTACTTTGCGAATACTTAACGTTCATTGCGGTTTCCATATTTAAACCGCAATTGGCGCAAAGGTTTACACAAAGTTCGCTAAGGGTTTAAATAAATCCTTAGCGTCTCTTTTTCTTTGTGCCCTTTGCGGATTCTTAGCGTTCTTTGCGGTTAATATTTTTTATTAACCGCAAAGGGCGCAAAGTTCGCTAAAGTCAATTCACTACTCGTTTAATTCCGTTTTTTAATAGGGCCACATTAAAGTTGATTAATAGTCCTAAAATATAGTTTCCTAACTTCATATAAGTTAATGTCTGCGCTAAATGAACATCATTTAAAACTTCAACAATTTTCACTTCGATAACTAATTTATTTTCAACTAATATATCAATTCGATAACCGCACTCCAATTTTACATACTCAAATATCAAAGGCATTGGTTTTTCTTTTAATACAAACAAACCAGCTTTACCAATTTTATAGAACAAACATTCCTGATACGCACTTTCTAATAAGCCTGGACCTAAGATCGTATGAACTTCAATTGCCAATCCAATTACCTTATTTGATATTTCATTCTCTGTCATATCTTTGCGTCCTTGCGAATACCTTTTTTTAATCGCAAGGACGCAAAGTTTTACGCAAAGTTCGCTAAGGGTTTACAGGAATTCTTAGCTTCCTTTTTTCTTTGTCCTTTGCGGATTCTTAGCGTTATTTGCGGTTAATATTTTTATTTTAATGCCAAAGCAAGACGGAGATTAGTTCCGGAATTTGAAGTTCCCAAGGTTGGAAAAGCTTCTGATGAGGAACTATTGGTTAAATTTCTAATATTAGAACCATCTATATTTATTGCAAATAAATCAATTCCATCACCATTACTGCCCCTATAAATCAACTGTAAGCCATCTGGCGACCATGCCGGTTGATAATTGTAACCAACTTGGGTAACCTTTACAACACCAGTTCCATCAGCATTTGCTATAAATATTTGATGGTCTCCAACAAAGGCTATTTTAGATCCGTCAGGCGAATATCTTGGATATTGATTATAATCCTGATGATCAATAATCTTACGGACATCAGAACCATCAATATTGGCAATATAAATATCAGACCCTGCTTCTTCTGGTGCTACATCATAATCTTTTACAAATAGAACCTTATTGCCGTCAGGTGAAAAGCAAGGGGATAATAAATACATGGCAGAAATTGGCAATTCTTTTAAATCAGTGCCGTCTGCATTTACTGTAAATACCACATCCTCATAACCATCAACCCTTACAAAAACAATTTTAGATCCATCTGCCGACCAGGAAGGTTCTGTATAAACCATTTCGGGTTCAATTTCAGTAAGCTGCTTTATTTCATCCCCATCGATGCTCAATTTAAAAATATTTCCATCTTTTTTAAATACAATAAAATTACCATCAGGTGAAATTGCTGGATTCATGAAATTGTAAGTCTCTGTGCCGAAATTTGTTATCTGTCTAATATTTTCACCTTTTGAATCCATCGCAAAAATTTCCCAAAACCCTGTCCTGTCACTTGAGAAAATGATCTGACCCATATCCGCCTCTTGGGCAATTTCTGCTTTAAAAACAATTTTAGAAGATTTATTAGGCATGATTTCAACCATCTGTGGGTTTTCCCCAACTACAATTACACCGCTTTCCACCAGCAGTTCAACTTCATAAAGACCTTTTCGAAGTTCGAAAGAAACTGTACCATCAGTCTGCACACTCTTTTCTTCTACTCCTTTAACCTTGACTTTTAAACTCCCGATAACTTCTGAATCAATAGTGACAACAAGCTCTCCTGAAGAAGGGTGTACTGGATGTACAGGATGGGGCTTTTGTTTGGAATTGGACAAGACGCTCGGATCTTCATGACATGACATAATAGTTAAAGACAATAATAAAATAAGAAAAGCATAAAAAGTTCTACTTTTTGTGCTAAAATAAAATAGACAAGCAGTCATCATACTAAAAATTGAGATTGATATAATAAATAACTTTAGGAATGGGTTTTTAAGGATTGCAAAATAATTTTCTCCTTTAAGATTGATTTATCAAAATTTAAATTTTTGTTAAGGAATTATCAACAAGAAGGAAGCTAATTATTGAGTTAAATTAAAGTAATAAATACTTCCAATCAAAACATTTTTAAATAATTTTTTAAAATAAACATGATGAAATTCTTATAGAAAAATTGACATTTTTCAGCCATAATATTCTTTAAAAATTATAATATAAACTACTGAAAATCAACCTATTTAAATATTGCTAAAGGGTGGTTTGAATATAATGATACAGAAAATCCCTTAAAACATCGTTGTCATAGTATTAAATATTATATACTTAACTTCAATTTGGTCTTACTAACGAGGTGTAATGTTTAATTACAAATTAAAATTATATTTTCTAAAAGATAGAGCAATAAAAATGATCCATATCAATCAATTAAAAATTACCTCCAAGCCCTCAAGTTAAAATTTAAAACAGCTTGTTTCATTATAACCCACTAAACTCATTGGGTAAATTGCAGTTATACATCAAATATTATTCTGCCTTTTATGTCTGATAAATTAAATAAAAGTAATGGAAAGCTCCTGGACGGACCTCTAAAGAAATGCAATAGTAAAGTGGAAGCACCTATGCCTAATGAATTTAAGCACATGATTGCTTCCTTTCATTGAGATGAGGTAAAAAAGGATTTAAAATGAAAAATTTCACTTTAAAAAATGCTTCAGCAAGGCTCAAAAAAACAGGTAAATTTATTTAACGATGTTTTAGGTCCTGGCATAGATTTAGAAATGGCAAAAGAAAAGATCCAGTAGCTAGAGAAAAGCTTCTTTAATATTTTTTTTAAATTATTTATAATTTTTTTAATATTATTAACTTTTAAGGATAGATTAATCATTTAATCTTCAATTTCTTGCAATATTTAATAAGTAAGGATATATAAAAATATTTTGATGTCTTTACATATATAACTTATATTGACGATTATTTAAGGCTAGATCATAACCATATGAAGGTGCTGTTACAAGAAGATTTTATTACCCTAAAATATGATGCTGAAAACCACTGGCTCCTAGCAGAATGGAAAGGGTACCAGACCGTTGAATCCGTAAAGGCAGGTTGTGAAAAAATGCTTGAATATTTAATTTCCTATAAAGCAAATAAGGTTTTGAATGACAACACATTAGTAACTGGTATTTGGTCTTGTGCTTCCGCGTGGGTTGGCAATGATTGGTTCCCAAGGATGTCTGCGGCAGGCTTGGAAAAGTTTGCCTGGGTCTATTCAAAAAGTGTATTTAGCAGGCTCTCCACAGATGAATCATTAAAAAATATGGTAGACAATAGCATTGCAAAAACCTTTACTAATTACGCAGATGCTGGAAGGTGGCTTAATTAATCACATTATAAACTTTATGCTTTAAAGAAAATCTTAAATGTAGTACCCGATCCCAGCTTGCTTTCCACCTCAATTTTCCCTCCTGAATTGTCGATAATCCTTTTTACAATATAAAGTCCTATGCCTGAGCCTTCCACATGGGTATGAAACCTCTTGAACATAGTAAACAATTTGTCCAACTTATTTTCAGGAATGCCCAAACCATTGTCAGAAATTGTGAGAAGGATGTAATCTTCAATTTTTTTGCTGTGGATTTTTATTATTGGGGTGCGATCTTCCGACCTGTATTTTAAAGCATTATTTAATAAATTATATAAGATGCTTCGCAGGTTTTTTTTGGAAAATTTTACCGCAGGCTCTTCAAAGCAATAAATAATACTAGCTTGATTTTGTGAAATTGTATCATGTGATTCCTGTAAAATCTCATCTGCAATGTCCTGAAAAACAATATATTTTATATCTTCATTGGCTTCTTTTTGAACTTTCGATATTTCCGTCAAGTCTTTGATGGTGTTCTTAAACCTGTAGATCGAGGTATCCATCATATTTAGGATTTTTTTCACCTCAGGGGTGCTTATTTCTAAGCCATTTAGGATATTTACAAGCCCTTCAATGTTTGAAATTGGAGCTTTCAAGTCATGGGATGCAGTATAAATAAAATTATCGAGGTCTGCGTTGATCCGCTCCAGCTGATTGTTTTTTTGTTTTAGTTCTTCAGCAGATTTATGTTGGTACATGATGCTCTGTTCCAGGTCACGGGTACGGTCTTTTACCCTTTGCTCCAGATCTGTATTCACCTCCTTAAGTTCCTTTTGTGTTATCTCTAGCTTTTTGAAGGTATTTAGCAGGACAAGGTTTTTCCTATTAATTTCTTCTTCGGATAGTTTACGCTCCGTAATATCAAGTATAGTCCCTGTAAGCCTTATCGCATTTCCTTTATTGTCGAAGGTTATCCTTCCCCTAGCCCATATGCTTTTTTGTTTATTTGCTGGTGTAATGATCCGGTATTCGCAATTATAAGTTTCTCGTTTCTCAATTGCAGCATGAAGGGAATAAAACACTTTTGTCAGGTCATCTGGGTGCGCCAGATCTTCAAAAGATTGAAAGTTCAATTCTTTATCCTTTCCCCAATCAAAAATCCTATAGATTTCGTCGGTACATGAAGACCTATTGTTTACAAAATCCCAATCAAAGCTCCCTATCCGGGCAATAGATTGTGCTTCAATAAGTTGCAGTTCTCGATACCGGATTTCATGTTCATTTTGTCGTTTTTCAGTAATGTCCATTATAGTGCCTTGCATTCTGGGCCTACCCTTGTCATTGGTAGCCATCCCTTTGTTCCAAACCACTCTTTGAGCACCATCTTTCCTGATAATCCTAAATTCAATATCCAAGGGCAATCTATTCTCAATGGCATGGTTTACAGCCCATTTAAAAGTTTTTATGTCGTCTGGATAAATAAATGAAACCAAATATTCCATATTTATAAAGTCGCTTTCATTCCAACCAAATATTGCAGAAAGCTGGGATGTGCCGGCAATCAAGTCTTTAACGATGTCCCAGGAGTAGCTGCCTATATTTGCAATCTCCATGGCTTTTAAAAGCTCTTTTTCCTTGTCCTGTTGTATTTCAAGGAAGATCTTTATTTCATGAAACTCATAAAATGTATAAAAGTCTTCCAGCTCTTTGAGGATTTCTATAGTTTCGGTCACACTATCTGTGTATTGTGGGAGAAAAGTCAACAATGCCTGTTTCCTTGCATTGTTACTTATAGAAATATCTGAAGGCAGTGCATCATTGCGCAATATTTGAGTGAGGCGGTTTTCTTTCCAATAATGGATTGAAGCAAGGGCCTTTTCCAAAGTATCTTCCGCTTCAAACATATTAAGGAAATTCTTTAGGTTTTTAGCTGCCAGGTGGTACAATTCTTCGTCAGAAATATGACTGTAAAATTTCAGCAAGGGAAGATTTGCCTCCTTGTTACGCCTAAGGTTTTCTGTTACAAGCTCATTAAAATGATTTGAAACTAAAAACTGAATGTACCTTCGTAAATTCTGAAAAATTGTTTTTGTTTGATGCATTCTTTATGATGAAGCAGATGTTATAAAAAAAATAAGTGATAAAATAGTGTAAAAAAAAATCTTCAAAATACTAACGTATTGATTGAAGATATTTTTGAATTTATTATTATTTATTGTTATTAAAAAGAATTTTACTTAAAAATCTTAATTGCTTATTACATGTTGCGACAATGGTCTATCACAAGTTGCGACACAATATAAAAAACATCTATGATTGTTATAAAACTCTAAAAATTTGCTCCGCAAACCCCGGCGGGGTCAAACATTATTAGCCACCGGGTTTGAACCCGTGGCGAAAAAAAAGGGTAGGAAATAGTTTGACACAATTTTTGCCTTTTTAAGCAAAAATTGTGTCAAAACGGCTGCTGAGAACCTTTTATTGTATAATTATGAAAGTTGCACAATTAGGCAAAAGCAGCTAAGACCATAAAAGAAATTATGCGGAATTTCTTTCAGCATTTATAATACCGAAAGAGCATCGCATCACAAGTTTTTCATAAGTTTTTTTGAATGGAGCATCTTCCTCAATTTCCCTGATTTTTGTTAATGCATATTGTTGAATGGTCACCAAAGGCAATTCAATTCGTTGCCTCATTTCTATTGAAAGTTTATCTACAGGTTTATCGGCCATAAGTTCCGAATATCCTGACAGCATTAAAACATATTTTTTTGTACAGTTGAACTCTTCATATATTTTATCCCAGATCTCTCCATATTGCGGATGTTTTGCCAAATAGGAAGTTAAAGGAAAGAAACATTTTTGCATGGCCATCTCACAATTTCCTATTAGTGTCCTAAAAAACAGTGATTGATCATACAAAGCTTTCAACTCTTCCCAACGGCCATCTTTTTCCAATTTCATCAGGGCAGACCCTAGCCCATAATAGCCAGGCAAATTTTGTTTCAGCTGGCTCCATGCACCCACATATGGCACAGCCCTGAGGTCGTTTAAGTTTAGCTTGCCAGAATTCCTTTTTGCAGGCCTGCTGCCAATATTTGTTTCTGCATAATACCTTAATGGGCTTGCAAAATTTAGGTATTCAAGAAAATCAGGATCAGTTTTAATTTTATTGAACGCTTCAAAGCTTTCATCGGCCAGGGCTTGCAGCACTTCTTCCTCAACTTTGGTCAATGTTTTTTCGCGCGGAGAAAATAAAGCGTTGCTGATACCAGCATGTACCAGCTGGCCCATATTGAAGTTTGCCACATCAATATTACCAAAATTAGAACTTACAGTTTGACCTTGTATGGTGAGCTGTATTTCTTTCCTGGCTATATTCCTTCCCATAGAAGCATAAAATTGGTGTGTTTTACCTCCTCCCCTTGCCGGGGGGCCTCCCCTGCCATCAAAAAACACTGCCTGGATGTTATATTTCCTTGAAAGATAGGTAAGCTCTTCCTTTGCTTTATAAATACTCCAATTGGCCATTAGATATCCACCGTCTTTAGTGCCATCAGAAAACCCAAGCATAATTGTCTGTGTGTTTTTCCTTTGCTCAAGGTGCTTTCTATAGGTTTCATTTTCATACAAGGCTTTCATAACGGGTCCTGCAGCCCTCAAGTCGGCTATGGTTTCAAAAAGCGGAACAATATCCACTGTTAGGTTGTCTTTTTCCCAACCACTCATGAGCAAAAGGCCAAATACCTCAAGGATGTCCAAGTTGTTGGTACTATGGCTTATAATATACCTATGGCAGCCCTCCTCCCCATTTATTTGTTGTATGGTTTTGATAGCCATCATGGTTTCAATAGTATCTTTATGACGTTCGTCTTCCAATACCTCAGGAGCTACCGTTCCTTTTATATTTATGAGTAGATTGACTTTTTCTTCAGGTGAAAGGTCTTTATAATTTGCTGGTAGCAGGTCTGTCTTTTCAGCAATTTCTTCTACTAACTTGCTGTGAATGGAGCTGTCCTGCCGCACATCTAAAGAAGCAAAGAATAACCCAAAAACCTCCACTTTGCTTATCAGGTTCTCAACCATTTCTAGGAACAAGCCATTGTGCTGTTCCATCAAGGTGCCCCTGATTTGGATTAGGGTTTCTTTGATTTCAGTTTTACTTAAATCTGCCTTATGTCCAGGTATGAACAGGTTGTTGTAAAGTTTCTTTTCCAGGCCTGCCAATTCATTTTCAACGCCTTTGAAGGTGAGCCTTCTTTTTAATTTCCGAACATCGGCATAATAAGATTTTATTATTGCACTTCTTAATGCTTCGGAAACCTGAAGGGTAGTTTTGACATTCACAAAAGGGTTTCCGTCCCTGTCGCCACCTGGCCAAAAGCCCATTCTTATCAATGGGTTTTCTTCAGAAACTGCCTCAGGAAATTGATTTTTAAAAAATGAAAGGATGCTTCCAGCTGCCTGATAGAAAACATTTTCTAAAAACCAGATCAAACTTATTGCTTCATGAAAAGGTGTTGGTTTTTCTTTTTTGAAAAATGGTGTTTTGCCCAGCTGTTGTAGGTATGTATTGACCAAAGCTGTATTATCTGTGATAAGTGCTTTTGATAAGTCATTGATAATACCCAAAACTGAGCTTGGATAAAATTGAGTAGGATGGGCAGTGAGCACCAGCCTGACAGAAAAATCTTTTAATTTGTTTTTAAGCTCATTTTGTGCCTGGCCTTGTATAACCTGTGATTGAAGGTGCTTTAAAGTGCCGGGCCCACTGGTATCATGGATGTCACGAAAAGCAGCTTCTTCAAGGGCATCGAATAACACAACCTGCCGCTCAGCATATTGCACAAACCTAAAAAGCAGGTCTGTCTTTTCCTGCTCGCTCCTGTAAGATGTATATTGTTGAAGAAATGAATCAATAATCTCTGTGGGGCTTTGTTCCTTATTAAAGCCTTCTTCGCAATGAAGTAAAAACAAAGACAATAAAACTCCTGTTTTTTCAACCCTGTGAAATGGCAATGATGTAAAAAGGCTGTTGTACAATTGGAACTTTAGGCCAACATGATTTTTAAAAAGTTGTAAAGTATTATTTACAGTTGTATTCATAATATTAATTGATTCCCCGGTTCTCCTAAAGATTGTGACACTATTCTAATATCGGCCTGAAACTACAACAAAAATATTTTTTTTGCCAATTGAAAAAAATATAATATGGTTTAAATTAAAATTAAAAGTCTTTTTATAAAGAACCTTTAATATCAAATACTTGATTGATGGAAAAAAAATCGCAATTTCACCTGTTAAATTTAGCAGAATTTCACCTAAGTTTTTGGGCATCTTTTTCTGTTGACCTTATGATTTAAGATCTCTGGTCCTTTGCGATTTCTTAGCGTCCTTAGCGGTTCTCTTCTCCTAACCGCAGATGGCACAAAGTTTTACGCAAAGTTCCTATATTCTTAATTTCAGATAGATTACCTCTATTTTTTAAAATAAACAATAAATGAAGTACCTTTTCCTACCTCACTTTCAATATGAATTTTTCCGCCTGCATTTTCCACAACGCGCTTTACAATATAGAGCCCTACTCCAGTGCCTTCCACATGGTCGTGCAATCTTTTGAACATGGAAAACACTTTTGCTTTGTTCGACTCGCTGATGCCCAGTCCATTGTCTGTTACTTTCAATTTAATAAAATCTTGCTCTTCTTCAGTAACTAATTTTATGAAAGGATTCCTTTCTGATGACCTGTATTTAATTGCATTATTGGTCAAATTGTAAAAAATACTCCTTAGGTTCTTTTTTGAAAAACGAAGCCTTGGCACTTTAAAATTGCTGTTGATGACAGCATTATGTTTCGCAACTAACGCCGCCATACTGAACTTTACTTCTTCAAGTAAAGTATCAAGATCTATTTCTTCAATATCTTCCGAATTAAGTTTTTGAATTTTACTTATTTCGGTAAGCTCCTGAATAGTATTTTTAAAACGTTCCACAGAAATATTCATCATGTTCAGCAAAGGCAAAACTGCCTCTTCTTCTTGCAGCTTTATATCTGATATTGCATATAAAAGCCCTTCAATATTTGATATTGGTGACTTTAGATCGTGTGAAGCAGTATAAATAAAACTGTCGAGGTCGTTATTTATCCTGATAAGCTCGTCGTTTTTGCGCGATACTTCAGCATTGATTTCCGAAAGTTGCTGTTTTGTTTTTGCCAGGCTTTCCAATGTAGCATTTTGCTTCTCAAACAGCCTGGAATTGTCAAT